>JAFTQV010000093.1 GCA_017462605.1 Clostridia bacterium
GATCCTTCGCTGCGGTGTTTTTTTCTCGTTGTCATTCTCGAGCGAAGCGAAGAATCTCGAGAAAAAACACCTTGCTCGAGGATGACACCTAAAGGTGTCGGGCGAGGCTTGCCGAGCGTGAGCAAGCCGCAGCGAAGCCTTCCCCATTGGGGGAAGGTGGCACACGAAGTGTGACGGATGAGGTGTCGACCCCTGCCGGAATGCTGCATGCCGTCATTTTCCGCTCTTTTTATTCTCTTTTGTCCTCTTCAGCTTGAGTTATAACTAAGACGGCTTCAGGGCGAGCAGAAACCGCCGCTTGCTTCCCGAAGGCAAAAGTTTTCTACGTCGAGCGGTAGCAAACGACATTTTTGCCGTCATTTTTCGCTCTTTTTTATTCTCTTTTGTCCTCTTCAGCCTGAGTTATAACTAAGACGGCTTCAGGGCGAGCAGAAACCGCCGCTTGCTTCCCGAAGGCAAAAGTTTTCTACGTCGAGTGGGAGCAAACGGCGGTTTATGCCGTCATCAAGTCGTCTTAGACCTACGTCGAGTGGGAGCAAACGACAACTTTCTGCCGTCATCAAGCCGTCTTAGAAAACAAAGTCAAACTCGAAATCATATATACTTACCGTGTCACCCTCTTCTACCCCTGCCTCGCGCAGCTTCGCGATAACACCGTTTTTAATAAGCACGCGCTGGAAGAAGTTCAAGGACTCATAGTCCGAAAAGTTTATCCTCGACATAAAGTCGAAGAGCCACTTGCCCTCAACAACGAAGATATTGCCCTCTTTTCTGACCGTGGTCTCCATTACGTCCTCTTCGGTCAGAAGAAGCTCGTCCTCGGGAGCTATATCAGGCTCATAAACCGTGAGGGGCGGAAGTGTCTTAAGAGTCTCGGCGGCAAGTCTTACAAGCTCGTCAAGTCCCTCTCCCGTTACTGCGGATACCGCAACGACGGGTCTTTTTATTTCACGGCAATAATCAAAAAATTCCTTAACGTACGGCTCGTCGTCCATAAGAGTCGCGTCTATTTTATTGGCGACTATTATCTGCGGACGGCTCGTCAAGTCCTCGGAATAGAGCTTAAGCTCCTCGTCTATCCTCTTTATGCTCTCGATAGGTCCGAGAGCATTTTCTTCGGAAATATCAACAACGTGGAGAAGCAGGCGACATCTGTCTATATGCCTTAAGAATGCATGGCCAAGCCCTGCGCCCGAGGACGCGCCCTCGATAAGACCGGGGATATCCGCGGCAAGGAAGCCCTTGCCCTCTCCCGTCCTGACAACGCCGAGGTTCGGTGAAAGAGTCGTGAAATGATAATTTGCGATCTTCGGCTTTGCCGAGCTTATTCTCGAAAGGATCGAGGACTTTCCAACGTTGGGAAATCCGATAAGTCCGACCTCGGCGAGCATCTTAAGCTCAAGAGTCAATTCCCTCTCCTCGCCCTTTGAGCCGCTCTTCGCAAATCTCGGTATCTGGCGCGTGGGGGTGGCAAAGTGCCTATTGCCCCAGCCGCCTCTGCCGCCGCGGCAGACCGTGTATTCCTCTGCCGTTGCCATATCGAAGAGTATCCTTCCGCTCGCGGCATCGCGCACGATCGTTCCCTCGGGGACGGGGATCACAACGTCCTCTCCGTTCTTACCGTGCTTCTTACCGCCCGAGCCGTTCTGACCGTTCTCGGCAACGAACTTTCTTTTGTATCTGAATGCAAGCAGTGTATTCGCGCCCGTGTCAACACGGAAGATAACGTTGCCGCCTCTGCCGCCGTCGCCGCCGTCCGGTCCGCCCGCATTTACGTATTTCTCGCGGTGAAACGCCACGGCTCCGTCGCCGCCGTCTCCCGCCTTTACGTATATTTTAATGTTATCTATAAACATAAGATCACCTCAATTCGATCCCGATCAGCCTTCCTTATCGCCCTTCTGCCTGATAATGAGCTTTATGGGCGTACCCTCGAAGCCGAAGGTATTGCGAAGGCAATTTTCAATATACCGCTGGTATGAGAAGTGGAAAAGCTCCGCGCTGTTGCAGAATATGACGAAGGTGGGCGGAGCGACCGAGGTCTGGGTCATATAATAGATCTTCAGTCTCTTGCCCTTATCCGAGGGGGGCTGAACGCGGTCCTGCGCATCGTTCAGAACGTCGTTCAGCACACCTGTGCTGACTCTTCTGCAGGCGCATTCCCAAACGCTGTTTATCATAGAATAGATCTGCATTACCCTCTGCCCCGAAAGAGCCGAAACGAAGATAATGGGAGCGTACGGCATATACGAAAGCGCCGTCCTTATTTTGGTGGTATACTCCTTGACGGTGGAGTTATCCTTCTCAACTATATCCCACTTATTGACAACTATTATGCACGCCTTGCCTGCTTCGTGGGCAATTCCCGCTATCTTCTCGTCCTGCTCGGTGATGCCGTCCTTACCGTCTATCATAAGAAGGCAAACGTTCGCTCTCTCAACAGCCATAGTCGCTCGGAGAACGCTGAACTTCTCTATTCTGTCCTCAACCTTGGACTTTCTTCTGATGCCTGCGGTATCTATAAAGTTGTATTTTCCATAGTCGTTGACAACGAGGGTATCAACGGCGTCGCGAGTTGTGCCCGCGATATCCGAAACTATCATTCTCTCCTCGCCGCACATACGGTTGATTATCGAGGACTTGCCCGCGTTGGGCTTGCCTATGACGGCAACGTTGATAACAGAGTCGTCCTCTTCCTCGTCATCGGGGAAATCGCACTCCTCGATTATCGCGTCAAGCATATCGCCCGAGCCTGTTCCGTGAAGGGAGGAAAGCGCTATCGGGTCGCGGTCGAAGCCAAGCTCGTAAAACTCGTAAAACTCCATGGGCGGCTCGCCTACTCTATCCACCTTATTTATGCAGAGTATAATAGGCTTGCCCGACTTCTTGAGCATTACGGCAATATCCTTATCGTCCGCGACGAGGCCTGCGTGAACGTCGCAGAGGAAAACGATGACGTCAGCCGTCGCTATCGCTACCTCAGCCTGAGTCCTCATCTGCTTAAGAATAGTATCGTCGCTCTTCGGCTCGATACCGCCCGTGTCTATGAGAATGAACTTTTTACCGTTCCACTCCGCATCGGCGTATATTCTGTCGCGCGTGACGCCCGGGGTGTCCTCAACTATCGAGCGTCTTTCGCCTATAAGCTTATTAAAAAGCGTGCTTTTTCCGACGTTGGGTCGTCCTACTATTGCTACTATCGGTTTTGGCATACTTAAATCATTCCTTTCTCTTTATTCTGCGCCGATGACGGCTCTTGCAAATTCGTATCCGTCATTCTCGGCGGGGGTGACTCTCACCCCAAGTCTTTCTTCAAGCTCCGAAAGAGTCATTCCGCAAAGGAATATATCCTCGGACTCCGAAAGAGCCGAAACGGGTATAAGCACCTCGTCTCCAAGATCGCGGCCCTCGAGGGCTTCGGCAATGTCCTTACCCGTCAGGAGTCCCGCAACCGTTATGCTCTCTCCGAAAAATCGGTTTTTTATCTCAATTACGTCTACCGTCAGGTTATCTATAAGCGACTCAAGGCGGCTCGCGTACTCCTTTATCGTCGGATAAGCGGCAACCGCCGTTGCAACCGTCACACGCCTCGGCTCTTGAAGATAGTCCTTCATATCAATGACGTCCTCTGCCGCCATTTCGAATTCATCGGCAAAGGATCTCAGCATTCCGACGCCGTTTTCTATCTGCGGATAACTGCCGTAATACTCGCCGCTCGGCAAGGGAAGCTCCGCCTTAAGATAAAGCTCGTCCGCCGCGTAGAATACCCTGTCTCCATACTCATTATACATCTTCTCGGCAAAGCCCTCGACTGCGGCTATGACCTCTCTTGCCTCATCCCTCGAAAAGTCCGAGAGAGGATAAAGACCGTCTCTGTACTTAGTAAGTCCCGCGGGGACTACCGCAACGCTTGACATCTCGGGGTAAAGCTTCGCAAGGTCGGTAAGAGTTTTAATAAGGTGATCGCCGTCGTTGACGCCGCGGCAAAGAACTATCTGACCGCACATCTCGATCCCCGCAGCCTTCATCGTATCAAGGTACTTAAGCACCTCGCCCGAGCGCTTATTCTTCATCATTTTTATGCGAAGCTCGGGATCGGTCGTATGGACGGAAACGTTGATAGGAGAAAAGCGCATCTTCACAATACGCTCGATATCAGCATCCGTCATATTCGTCAGCGTTACGTAATTTCCGTGAAGGAAGGAAAGGCGCGAATCATCGTCCTTGAAGTAAAGCGACTCTCGAAGCCCCTCGGGGTTCTGATCGATGAAGCAGAAAATGCATCCGTTCTTACAGCTGTGCTTTTTATCCATAAGGGGGGTCTCAAATTCGAGGCCTATATCCTCGTATTCGCCCTTACGTATAGTTATTTCATAGCGCTCGCCGCATCGCTCAAGCAAAAGGACTACTCTTTTTTCCGAAAGATAGTAGCGGTAATCAAGCACGTCGGCAATAGGATTTCCGTTGATCGAAATAAGAACGTCGCCTTCTCTTACTCCATTCTTATCGGCAAGAGACTTTTTTTCGCAGCCGCAAATTCTTACCATTTTCGTCCGCCTTTCTTTTTGACATAATAAACCATTTTGTATTTTACCACACTTTTTCGAAAAATGCAATAATTTTATAAAACTTTAAATATTTGTTCTTTTTTGACTGTTGACAAAAGTTTCAAAATGAATTATAATTTTAATGGAGAATTATAACTTTTTTGCAAAGGCTTTTTATGAACGATAGAATTTTTGAAAAAAGGCGGAATATATTCATTCTGCTCGCCTTATCCGCGCTTCTGACGGGTCTTTCGGTCACCTATCCGAAGTACCTCGGCGCATTTGAATGGGTGACGATGATACCTCTTGCCGCCGCGCTTTTCGCGCTCTCCGAGAACCGCGATATCAAGCTTCGGAAAATATATCTTTTCGGGCTCTTCTACTTCGAGCTTTTCTATATGGTAGGCTTTCATTTCTTCCTCTACCTTTATCCGCTCGATTTCACGGGGCTTGATAATTTTTCGTCCGTCCTCGTTATACTCGTCGCCTGGCTGGGGCTTCCCTTCCTTCAGGCGCTTTTCGGCGGACTTATGTTTATCACCTTCGCTTACGCAGTGAGAAGTCCTCTTTTTGAAAGGCTTCCCGTCCTTAAGCTCTTCGCCCTTCCCGTCATCTATTCCGCTTATGAATTCACGCAGACTCTCGGCTGGTGGGGCGTCCCCTGGTCGCGCCTTCCCTTAGGTCAGACGGAGATACTGCTGACCCTCGAGACAGCGGGTCTTTTCGGCTCGTATTTTGTGACGGCGCTCATAGTTTTAGTCAATTCCCTGCTTTATTTTTCGATAAGATACAAAGAAAAGATCAAGCTTTCGCGCATCCTTGCGGGAGTATCGCTTTCTGTCTTTCTTCTTAATTTCGCCGCGGGCGGAATAATATACCTCGCCAAGGAGAGCAAGGCAGAGAGAGCCGAGAAAATAACCGTCGGCGTAGTTCAGGGCAATTACGACTCCACCGAAAAGTGGACCTCAAGCCCCGTTGCCATGCTCGAGACTCATCTTGAATACACTGATAAATGCATAGCGGACGGCGCGAAGCTCGTCATCTGGGCGGAGACCGCTCTCCCCTTCTCGATAGAAGAGGGCGATTACTACACCGAGAGAATATCCAAGACCGCCGAAATAAACGAAGCCGTCATTCTCGTTGGATGCATGCAATACGAGGGGCAGGAAAGCTTCAATTCAATTCTTTGCTTTATGCCGAGCGGAGAGATCTCCAAGACCGTGTATTATAAAAGGCACCTCGTTCCCTTCGGGGAATACGTTCCGATGCGCTCGGTAATAGACGTTGTGCTTCCCTTCCTCTCCGAGCTTTCGATGCTTTCCGAGGATATGACTGCGGGCATTGACTCCGAGATATTCGAGACCGAGCTTGGCAATTTCGGCTCTCTTATCTGCTTCGACTCGATATACGAGACTCTCGCTATCGATTCGGTAAGAGACGGCGCGGAGCTTATAGCTCTTTCAACGAACGATTCCTGGTTTTCCGACTCTGCGGGCATTTATATGCATAATTCGCAGGCGAAGCTCAGGGCGATCGAGGTAAACAGATTTGTGGCAAGAAGCGCGAATACGGGCGTCTCATCCTTCATAACCTCAAACGGAGAGTCGATCTCGGAGATACCGCCGCTCACCGAGG
Organism: Clostridia bacterium; assembly: GCA_017462605.1. Classification (GTDB taxonomy): domain Bacteria; phylum Bacillota; class Clostridia; order Oscillospirales; family CAG-272; genus UBA1740. Next base: position 6,183 of record JAFTQV010000093.1, read on the forward strand.
GCTTTGCCGTTGCAGAGCTTTCGCTTCTTGATTCAAGGACACTTTATTCGGTGACGGGTAATATATTCGTATACCTTTGCTTTATGGCAATATCCGCAGTTCCGATTTATTCCTTAGTTGAATTTATTATTTTCAAAAGAAGAGTGACTTTGGAGGAGGGTTAATATGCTGAAGACCGATAAAAACGCTTACATCAAGATCATCGATATCCTCGAGCGCTCCCCGAAGAGCAGAAGAGCGCTTATAACCGCTTATATTGAGGCGCTCGGACTTTCGCGCGAGGAGCTTCTCGACAGGAATACAAAAAGCCGCGCCAACGTTGAGCGAAGCAAGATCGGCACGGTCATTGACGATATGGCGAAGCGCGGCATGATAATAAAGAGTGCGGAGGGCGTCTATTCCGCTCAGGATCAGAAGCCCGTCGTCATCAGGAAGGAGCGCTGCGAGAGCGAGATACTTAAGCTTCTCTCGGCGTCGCCTATGTCTAAAAACGCGCTGAGGCGAGAGCTGCAAAAGGCATTCGGCACAGAAAAGACGGTCAGCGAGAGAGACGACAATAAGCTCTTCTCATATATGGGCGAGACCCTCAGGGTCATGCAAAGAGAGGGCGTTGTTATTCTTTCCGATGGCGTTTATTCGCTTGCGGGCAAGATCGCCGCTAAGATAGACGATATAAGCAGTATGCTCAATCTTAAGAACACCTACCTTTCGAAGCTTCATTCGAGGGGCGGCGAATTCTTCGAGACCTACTTTATGAATTTGCTTGAAAAATACGTTTCTCTTCACGGTAAGACCGTTGTTGCCAATTCAACGACGGGCGGCTCGGCAGACGGCGGTATAGACGGAATTATGCAGACGGTTGACTGCCTCGGCTTCAGAGAGACCGTCATGGTGCAGACGAAGAACCGCAGCGAGCCGACGAATGAGACGACGGCGAGAGGCTTCTACGGAGCTGTCTGCGCAAGGCAGGGCTCGAGGGGTATTTTCGTCACCTCATCTGATTTTCACCCTGCGGCAAAGGCTTTCTTCGAGTCGCTTGACGACTGCGTGGGAATAGACGGCGATAAGCTTTTCGAAATGGCGGTCGAGACTCACTTCGGAATAAAAAAGACCCCCTCGGGGCTTACTGTTGATGAAAAAATAATTTAAAGGACGGATATAATAATGGAAGAAAAAAAGCTTGTTGAAATGCTCCGCGAGGTGCTTGACACAACGCGTGAGAAAATACTTAATACAAAGCACGCCGAGGCTCTTAAGATAGAGACGGATATCTCCTTCTGCGATACGGAGCTGAACGAGACCCCCGAATACGTCCCCGGCAAGAGCAACGCGATCTATGCTTATCTCACCGTTTATATGGCGGGCTTTGACGGCGAGGAGGACCCTGCCTATGGCTACACTATGATGATAGATCTCGAGGAGAAGAAGCTCTCCCCGACCGAGCTTTTCGAGAAGGAGAAGGAGGAATTCCTCACCGATACCGATAGATTTATCGCCCTTCTTGAAGAGACGGACGACCCCGCGGCGCTTATCAAGGCTGAAAGCGATGATGCCGAGCGCGAGGTAAACGAGCTTATGGAAAAATTCGAGCGCGATATGAGAAAGCTTAAGATCGCCTCAAGAATAGCGATCGGCGCTCTTATCGGAGTGCTTGTACTCATCGTTATACTCAAGGCAATACTATAATCAAGGAGAGAAAAAATGAAACCGATTGAAGCTAAAGAAGCCCTTATCAAGACAATAGACGAGATATGCTCGGAGCTTGTTAAAAGAGACCTAAATGTAAACGTTAATTGCTATTTTACCGATAGAGAGCTTGAACCGATAGGCGATGAGAATATTGACTCTGCCTCAATTCTCTCGGCAACAGTCACCGTTTCTGCCGCGGGCGTGGACGAGGCGGCGGTATTCGAGCATGCCATCGCGATAGACGGCGGCGACGTGCTTAACGACGAGATAATCAGAGAGGCAACAAAGCTGCGCGAAAGCGTAAAGGAGCTTTGCGATGCCATCGATTCGGGCAAGAGCGCGAAAGAGGCGATAGGAGCTATGGATATAGAGGCGGAAGAGGTTGAAGCTCCCCCTGCTCCGAGCAATAAGCTCTACTATATCGGCGGCGCGGTTGCCGTTGCGGTTATTCTCCTTTTAATTTTATTATTCAAGTGATATGGATTTTTCTAAGTACGGAATAAAGCATAAGGCGAGCTGCGATAGCTGCGAATTCTATCAATACGATGAATACACCGATAGCTACACCTGCTCGCTCTCGCTTGATGAGGACGAGATGGGCGACTTCCTCGGTATGAGGACGGGCGGCTGCCATTACTACCGCTATTACGATGAGTATAAGAGCGTTCACAAGCAGATCTAAGGGCATTTTGTGCAATCTGCAAGAAATTTTTGAAAAATTTTTTATTTTTCGGATTTGAGAAAACGAGAGCTTTCGAGAGCTTTTAAGAGCTTTTGAGAGCTTTTGTTTTTCTAAATCATTTTCGCGAAAAAAAGTTTAAAAAAAGGGTTGACAACGCACTTTCCTTATGTTATAATAACAAGGCTTTAAAAAAAGACGAAGCAAAAATATGCTTCAAGACAACAAAAAAAGGAGATCAATAAAATGTCCACTACAATGGCTAAGGTTGAGACCATCGAGCGCAGATGGTTCGTTATTGATGCCGCAGGAAAGCCTCTCGGTAAGACCGCAGTTAAGGCTGCTAACATTCTTCGCGGTAAGCACAGACCCGAATTCACACCCCACGTTGATTGCGGCGAGTTCGTTATCATCGTAAACGCTGCAAAGGCTACCCTCACCGGTAAGAAGCTTGAGCAGAAGTACTACCGCCACCACTCCGGTTATATCGGAGGCCTCAAGGAGGTTCAGTACAAGACCCTTATGGCAAAGCGCCCCGAGTTCGCAATGGAGCTCGCAGTTAAGGGTATGCTTCCCCACAACACTCTTGGCGCTAAGGCGTTCACCCGTCTTCACGTTTATGCAGGCGCGGATCACAAGCAGGCAGCTCAGCAGCCCATCGCAATTGACTAATAGGGAGGATTTTGAAGATGTACACAAGCGCTAAA
>JAFTQV010000094.1 GCA_017462605.1 Clostridia bacterium
CAGGTCACTGGGACCACTACAAGGACAATATGTACTCTACAACAATAGACGAGGAGACCTACTGCGTAAAGCCTATGAACTGCCCCGGCGGCGTTATGGTTTACCGCAGTCAGCCTCACAGCTACCGCGAGCTTCCTATGAGAGTCGGCGAGCTTGGAATAGTTCACCGCCACGAGCTTAAGGGCGCGCTTCACGGTCTTTTCAGAGTTCGCTGCTTCACTCAGGACGATGCGCACGTATTTATGCGCCGCGACCAGATCACGGACGAGATAGTAGCAGTCGTTGACCTTATCAACGAGGTCTATTCCAAGTTCGGCTTCAAGTACACAGTTGAGCTTTCCACAAGGCCCGAGAACAGTATGGGTAGCGACGAGGACTGGGAGGCAGCAACAGAGGGTCTTAAGGCTGCTCTCGATAAGCTTGGTCTTCCCTACGTTATCAACGAGGGCGACGGCGCGTTCTACGGTCCGAAGATCGACTTCCACCTTGAGGACACTCTCGGAAGAACCTGGCAGTGCGGAACGATCCAGCTTGACTTCCAGCTTCCTCAGAACTTCGAGCTTGAGTACACCGATGAGAATAACTCGAAGCAAAGACCCATTATGATACACAGAGTATGCTACGGCTCGATTGAAAGATTTATCGGTATTCTTACCGAGCATTTCGCAGGTAAATTCCCCGTTTGGCTTGCACCCACTCAGGCTAAGGTTCTTCTCGTTTCCGAGAAGGCGGCAGAGCATGGACATAAGGTATACGAGGCTCTTAAGGCTGCGGGAGTACGCGTTGAGCTTGACGAAAGAAACGAAAAGATCGGCTATATGATCCGCGAGGCTCAGGTAGTCGGCAGAGTTCCCTATATGGTCATAATCGGTCAGCAGGAAGCGGAAAACGGCACCGTCTCTATCCGTAACCGCGATACCGCCGAGACCACAACGATGACTCTTGACGAGTTCGTCGAGAAGATCACCCGCGAGACTCGCGAGAGAATTTAATCTCTGAATTTTAATCTGTTTTTAAAAATAAAAGCGCCCTTCCATGCTTAGGCTTGGCAGGGCGTTTTTGCTCTTATTTGACTATTGTTGTTTGCATTTTATAATTATTCATGAGTTATGGGGTAATATTTCGCAAGTCCGCCCGCAGCAGTTTCTCTGTATCCGAGAGGCAGGTCGCAACCGGTATTGTACATCGTTTTGACAATGAGATCAAAGGTTATCTTTCTCGAGTCCGAGAGGAAGTTTGCAAGAGAAAGCGCGTTTATAGCTCTCATCGCCGCGACTGCGTTTCTCTCTATGCAGGGGATCTGCACGAGTCCGCATATCGGGTCGCAGGTGAGCCCCAAATGATGCTCCATCGCAACCTCGGCGGCGTACTCTATCTGACCGAGCCCCATTCCGAAAAGCTCGCCGAGAGCGGCAGCAGCCATGGAGCAGGCAGATCCGATCTCCGCCTGGCAGCCGCACTCTGCTCCGCTTACCGAAGCATTGGTTCTTATAAGATTTCCTATAAGAGCCGCCGTTGCAAGCGCATTGAATATTTCTCTATCGGAAAAGCCGCGCGAATCCTGCATATATTTGAGGACGGAAGGAAGAACTCCTGCCGAGCCGCAGGTCGGCGCGGTCACCACAGTGCCGCCCGCGGCATTCTGCTCGCTGACGGCGAATGCGTAGGATGATACGAGGCGGTTTTCCCTCGTCTGCGCGGATTCGTCTATATGGTTTTTCTCGAAGAGGACTCTCGCTTTTCTCTCCGTACCAAGTCCGCCGGGGAGGACTCCCTTTTCGCAAAGCCCCTCGTGTATGGAGCGCTTCATCGTATCCCATACCTCGTCAAGATAATCGTATATGTCCTCGCCCTCGTTTTCTACCACGTACTGCCAAAGGCGCATATTTCTTCTCTGGCATTCCTCGGCGATCTCGGTAAAGGTGGAGAGACTGTATACGTCCTTTTCGGCGGCTTCTTTTTCCTCGCCCTCGATCTCGATCGCGCCTCCGCCTATTGAGTAGATCTTCATTTCTCCGATGATATTGCCTTCGCGCTTTGCGGTTATGGTAAGCGTATTCGGGTGGACGGGTGTGTGCGTCTCGGTGTCTATGATAAGCTCGCAGGGCTTCGGGCTCAAGGTCTCTTTTACTATTCTATCCGTTCCGTGGCCGACCCCGGTAAGCGCGAGCGATCCGTAAAGCACAACGGTGAATGAGTCCGCCTCGGGGTATCTCAGAAGCGCGGTCTTGCACGCGCGCTCGGGACCCATGGTATGAGATGAGGACGGTCCTCTTCCTATTTTATATAACGTTCTTATACTTTCCATAAGCACCTCTTACCTTAAAGATTATCGTAATCGATCTTTCTATCCTTATAATAATATATCTTATCACGCTCGCCGATCTCTCTTAAAACTCTGCACGGGTTGCCTACGGCAACAACATTTGCGGGTATATCATGCGTAACAACGCTTCCCGCGCCGATGACTGAGTTATCGCCAATCGTAACGCCCGGGAGTATCACAGCGCCTGCTCCTATCCAGCAGTTTTTGCCTATTCTGACCGAAAGATTATACTGATAAGCTCCCGCTCTTAAGGTCGGATCGATAGGGTGCGCGCCTGTCGCTACCACAACGTTGGGAGCAAACATAGTTCCGTCTCCAACGTAGATATGCGCATCGTCCACAAGCGTGAGATTGAAATTCGCGTAAACGTTCTTTCCGAAGTGAACGTGCCGCCCGGCCCAGTTTGCGTGAAGAGGCGGCTCTATATAGCAGCCCTCACCGATCTCGGCAAACATTTCTTTAAGAAGCTTGCGTCTCTTCTCCGCCTCGGAAGGGCGCGTAAGGTTATAGTCATACTGAAGCTCGAGCGCCTTTGCCTGCTCTGCCATCAGCTCGTCTCCCGAGGGATAGTAAACCGCCCCCGACCACATTCTTTCTTTTATCTCATCAAGTGTCATATCACTTCTCCGTTTCATCATTCTTTAATAAGTATGATACAAAATTCAATGATTGTCAAGAGATTTTCAAATAAAAAGGGCTTCTCTTACGCATACTATAATAAAAGAGGAAGATATTCCGCAATTTTATAGTTACAAATGAGTATCAAATGTCTTATTGTATTAAAAACTACACAAAGGGTATGAATTTTTCTCATATCCAAAACTATTGACAAAAAGGAGATGAATGATTATAATGTTTATATCTTTATTTAAGGCGAATGCTATTCTGAAAATTAAGGGGTACCCCTTAATTTATGCACACGAGTGTGCATAAATTAGCATTCACAAATAAAAGATATATTAAGATATAAAGCGCAAAACGCTCTATATAAAAAATCATTTTTGGAGGACATTTAAAATGACCAAGACAAAACTCCTCGCACTCCTTTTGGTTTTGACTCTTGCGTTCACGTTCCTTGCTTCCTGTAGCAAGAACGATGACGGCAACGATGTCGTATATACCGATCCCTATGCGCAGTACGAGGACTACGACGAAAAGTCCCAGAAGCTTTACGATGATATTCTAGGCGAATTCTACACCGCTTACACAGCAGCAAAGGCGGCTACCACCGATTCTCAGCGCTATGCTCTCATGGCAGTAGCAGAGGCTAAGCTTCTTGAGACCGCTCTTATGCTTCCCACCTCTTCAAACGGCGGTAACTACGCTATCTCCAAGGCAGCTCCCTACACCGTTCCCTTCGCTCTTTGGGGCAATGACTCTTACAGATACCACGACATTCTCGTGGCTGATAAATTCATCACCGCTGAGCACAGAAGCGAGATGAAGGCTAAGTGGGCTGAGATTAAGGGTACCGGCACTTACTACGATTGGGCTAAGAATTACCTTACCGAGAAGGGTTACACTCTTCAGGATTCTTATGATATAGTATACACCTCCGATCCCGAGACCTGGGACGTTCTTGCTACCAGCCAGGCTGTTGACTCCGAGGCTATCGTTAATACCTACGACGGACTTGTTGAGTACGACTGTGAAGGTACTATCGCTCCCGCTCTTGCATCCACCTGGACCGTTTCCGATGACGGACTTAAGTACACCTTCACTCTCAGAAGCGGCCTTCAGTGGGTTGACTCTCAGGGCAGAAAGGTTGCAGACGTTAAGGCAGACGACTTCGTTGCAGGCATGCAGCACATGATGGACTCCAACGGCGACCTCGGATACCTTGTTGCAGGCGTTATCGCTAACGCAGCAGAGTATATGGACGGAACCGTTACCGATATGGCCGAGGTTGGCGTTAAGGCTATCAACGATACTACCGTTGAGTACACTCTTTGCCAGCCCACCTCTTACTTCATGACCATGCTTGGCTACGGCGTATTCGCTCCCATGAGCCGTGAGTACTACACCTCTAAGGGCGGTAAGTTCGGCTCGGAGTTCGATTCCGGCGCTGAGAGCTACGTTTACGGTACTACTCCCGACAATATCGCATACTGCGGTCCTTACGTTGTTTCTTCCGCTACCGCTGAGAACTCTATCGTATTCTCCGCTAACCCCACCTACTGGGATGCTGAAAACATCGCAGTTTCCACCATCAAGTGGCTTTACAGCGACGGCAAGGATGCTTCCAAGACCTATAAGGATGCTCTTGCAGGCACTCTTGACGGAGCAGGACTCAATGCAACCTCTCTTGAGCTTGCAAGAACCGAGAAGCCCCAGGGCAGCGACAAGACCTATTTCGAGCTTTACGGCTACGTTTCGGCAACCGACGCTACCACCTTCTCTTCCTTCTACAACATCAACCGTACCGTTCTTTCGAACGTATCCGACGGTTCTGCTCAGTCTCCCAAGTCCGAGGCTGACAATACAAGATCCACCGCGGCTCTCCGTAACGTTCACTTCCGCCGCGCGATCTCCTTCGCTCTCGACAAATCCTCTTACAATGCTCAGGTAGTAGGAGAAGAGCTTAAGCTCACCTCTCTTCGTAACACCTATACTCCCGGTAACTTCGTATATCTTACCGAGGACGTAACCATCAAGATCAACGGAGCAGATAAGACCTTCGCTAAGGGTACTGCTTACGGCGCGATCGTTCAGGCTCAGCTTGACGCAGACGGCGTTAAGATCAAGGCTTGGGATCCCAACGCTGAGGACGGCGCAGGCTCTTCCGACGGATTTGACGGTTGGTACAGCGTTGAGAACGCAAGAGCAGAGCTTAGCAAGGCAATCGAAGAGCTTGCTGCTATCGGTATTGAGGTTTCCGCTGAGAATCCTATCTACCTTGACTATCCCTGCCCCAGCTTCTCGCCCACTTATCTCAACAAGGCGAATGCTTACAAGCAGTCTCTCGAGACCGCTCTTGAAGGCAAGGTCAAGTTCAACATGGTAGACTGCACCGATGCTCAGCAGTGGTACGATGCAGGTTACTTCACCAACTACGGTTCTGAAGCTAACTACGACATCTACGACCTCTCCGGTTGGGGACCTGACTACGGTGATCCCGCAACCTACCTTGATACCTTCCTTCCTGATTACGCAGGATATATGGTTAAGTGCATCGGTATATTCTAATACTGATCCTTTAGCCGATAATACATTAGAGGATGGACCCGCGCGTTCATCCTCTAACTATGTTTTTAAGTGAGATGAAAAAATGACGAAATATCTACTCGGGCGCTTGCTAAAAGGCTTACTTTCAATAATCGTAGTCGTCGCGATAGTCATGGTAATGGTATATTCATTGCTTGACAGGACTCTGATATTCGCTTCGGACGGAACTTACAGTAAGCAGACCAGCAACGCCAAGGAAGTTTACAAAATGCAGAAGTGGGAGGAATACGGTTATATTGACTATATTCCCTACACAGACTATCTGAAAACGCTTTTATCCGAAGGAAATATCGATCAGGCAACGTACGACTCGGTTGCGAAATTCGGAGATAAAGCATCTGATGATACCGGCGCGGTCAAGGAGTACGTACAGAAGTTTACAGAGCATTACGAATCCCTCGGCTACAAGGTCGAAAGACTTGCGGCGGTCAAGCAGGGCAACAGATACCGCGACGGCGGTCAGCCCCGACTTTTTGCTTACAGAGATATACCGATCCTTACCCGCCTTTGGGATTACGTATCGGGAATTATCAAGATCGACAATATACACTATGTAAAGGAAGATATCGAAAACAGAGGATTATCCTTCACTTTACATGACCCGGCATACGGTGGCGAAAAATTCTCGCCTGCCATTATGGGAACGGGAACGGAATATAAGTATCTTCTCTATTTCGATTCCAATTTCCCATTCATTCACCAGAATTTAATTACCGTTCGTATGGGTACTTCATATAGCGTTAACCGCGGTATCGACGTTTTTGACACCATGACAAACTCTCAGGGTGAATTCAAAAAGTCTTTGATAACCTATCCCTCGGGTGTAAAGGCGGAATCCGCCGATAATATTCACACGGCAAGATACGTCTCGGGATCGCTTGCAAACGGAGACCTTGTTACAAAAACCAACTTCGTTGACGACTATACGAGAATTACCGTCCAGAAAAGCGGTATGTCCAAAATAGGATATTCATTTGTTATAGGTATAATTTCGGTTATACTTTCTTACCTGCTCGCCATACCGCTCGGTATGCTTATGGCAAAGCAGAAGGATAAGCTCATCGATAAGCTCGGAACTATCTATATCGTATTTATCATAGCGGTTCCCTCTCTCGCTTATATATTCCTTTTCAAGGCGATAGGCGGCAGCGCAGGCTTACCGACGACCTTTGATATGCAAAATCCCACGTGGCTTATGTATATCCTTCCTATAATTTCTCTGGCACTTCCCTCGATCGCTTCGCTTATGAAGTGGCTGCGCCGCTACATGATCGACCAGCAGAACGCAGACTACGTTAAGTTTGCGCGCTCAGGCGGTCTCACAGAGGGTGAAATATTCAAAAACCATATTCTTAAAAACGCAATTATTCCCATAGTACACGGTATCCCCGGAAGCGTGCTGAGCGCGCTTGTCGGAGCGATCATAACAGAGCGTGTTTACGTCGTACCCGGAGCAGGTAACCTTCTTACCACGGCTATCAACCAGTATGACAACGGCGTTATCGTCGGACTCACTCTCTTCTATTCGCTTCTTTCGGTCGTATCGATAATACTTGGAGATATCCTTATGAGCCTCGTTGACCCGAGGATCTCATTTACAACGAAAAGGAGGTAGGACCGATGGATGAAAAGTTAATAGATCTTGGCGAATTCGGTCTTACCGATGATGAGCTTTTCGCAAGAGTTGATAACGATTCATTGGAATCCGAGCGCATAACCGCTCCGAGATATTCCTATTGGCATTCGGTTTTCAGAGTTTTCTTCAAAAACAAGCTCAATATCGTAATTCTTTCGCTGCTCGCGGTAATAATTCTATTCTCTTACGTTTATCCCCTCATTATAGGATACAACGCAGAGGTTGATCCTTATATCAACGTTATGAACCCCGCGGCAAAGAACTTAAGCCCGATGCTCGCGCTTCAAAAGCTTGGATTTGAGCTAAAATGGATACTCGGAACGAGCAATTCAGGCGCATCGACCTTTGATTCGGTTTGGTACGGCTCGGGAATATCCATTTCGCTCGCTTTGATTTGCGCGGCTATAAACGTTACCGTCGGTATTCTTGTCGGCGCGCTCTGGGGCTTCTCAAGAAAGATCGATATGATCATGACCGAGGTATATAATATTATCGCAAACGTACCTTATATACTTCTCATATCAGTCCTCGTTCTTGTATTTTCTCCGAGCTTCTGGACTATGGTATTCGCCCTTACCGTAACGGGCTGGCTTGCGATCGCGTACTTCATCAGAACTCAGGTTATTATTATCAGAGACAGAGAGTATAACCTTGCGTCAAGATGCCTCGGTACTCCTATCTGGAGAATTGCGATCAAGAATATTCTGCCCTTTATGACGAGTATCATCGTTACTCTTATTGCGACCGAGATCCCCTCTTATATCTCCTACGAGGTATTCCTTTCCTATATCGGAATGGGTCTTAAGGATATGTCTCTCGGTAAGCTTATCGAGACCTCGCAGAACGCTATGATAACTCCCGGCTGGGAATTCCAGTTCTGGAGCCCCGTTGCCATCGCTTCTATTATTGCCGTCGTGCTTTACGTCGTCGGTCAGAACCTCGGTGACGCTTCCGACCCGAGAACTCATATGTAAGAGGTGACAACGTGGAAAATAAAAAACCATTACTCCAAATAAAAGACCTTAAGGTAAAATTCCGCGTGCGCGGAAGGATACTGACTGCTATAAGAGGCATTTCCCTCGATCTTTATGAGAACGAATCTATCGCCATCGTCGGTGAATCGGGCTCGGGTAAATCCGTATTTACCAAGACGTTCGCGGGAATGCTCGATCAGAACGGATTTATCTCAGACGGCTCTATAATCTTTAATGACGAGGAGCTTTCCGATACCCGTGTCGCGCTTCGCAGCATTGATAAGAAAATTATCGAATTTACTCACGGTCAGCTGAACCGCCATTCCAAGCTTGAGCTTGGCGCAGAGGTATTCAAAAAGATAACCGCTCTTAAGAGCGAGAAGAAGTGCCGCGAGACTCTTTCCGAAGAGGAGAGCGCTAAGTTTGACAAGGAGCTTGACGATCTTAAATTCAAGAGAACCGAGCTTTTCAACCTTCGCCAGACAATAGACCCCTCGAAGGAAAAGGAAAGACGCCGCGAGGTCGGCGAAAAGATCAAGGACTACGACTCAAAGATCTCCGCTCTCGAAGAAGAAAGAGACACTTTGATAAAGAAGCATAAGGAAGAGCTTGCAGCTGATACTAAGTATCTTGAAAAGTACAATTCCACCCTTAACTCCTTAAATGAGGAATATAAGACTCTTATCTCGGGCGAGATCTGTGATGAGGTCAAAGCGAGAAACCTTCTTATCGCAAAGGAGATATATCTTTCGATAGGAAGATATGATATGACAAAGAAGATCAAGTTTCTTTTCGCTCTTATCGGCGCGCTGAAGAGCGCAATGAAGATAGGCGCGGATCTTTCGGACGATGAGGTTCTTAATAAGGTTTTCGGAACTGTTGTTTTCAGGGTAAAGTTCTTAGACGAGACCGAGGACAGCCTGCACGGTACGTGCCTTGTCAACCTTGCTGAGGTCAAGTATTCCAAGGACTGGACTCAGATAAGAGGTAAGAAGATCGCTACCGTATTCCAGGATCCTATGACCTCGCTCAACCCGATAATTACTATCGGTAAGCAGATCACCTCTATAATAATCAAGCATCAGGGCTGCTCGGAGATCGAGGCGCGCGAAAGAGCGCTCACCCTTATGAAAAAGGTCGGTATCCCCAACGCAGAGCAGAGGTTTGACGATTATCCCTTCCAGTATTCAGGCGGTATGAGGCAAAGAATAGTTATTGCTATCGCTCTTTCCTGCCAGCCTAAGATCCTTATATGCGACGAGCCTACAACCGCGCTTGACGTTACCATTCAGGCGCAGATACTCAAGCTCATCAAGGATCTGCAGAAGGAATTCAATTACACTATCGTATTTATCACGCACGACCTTGGCGTCGTTGCCAATATTGCAGACAGAGTTGCCGTTCTTTACGCAGGTCAGATAATAGAGGTAGGAACTGTCGAAGAGGTATTCTATGATCCTCGCCACCCATACACATGGGCGCTTCTCTCCTCTCTTCCTCAGCTTGCCGAAAGAAATACGACTCTCTACTCCATCTCGGGCACTCCCCCCTCGCTTTACAACGATATCGTGGGAGACGCATTTGCTCCGAGAAACCCCTACTGCCTTAAGCTTGATACCCTTAAGGAAGCTCCGCTTTTCCGCATTACGGATACTCACTATGCAAAGACCTGGCTTCTCGATCCGAGAGCGCCTAAGGTTGAAAAGCCCGATATGATCAAGGATTCGCACGAAAAGCTGCTTAAGACCTTCAATATCGGAAGTGAAACCGCTGCTGACGCAACCGCGGCAGCTGAAAATACCGAAACTAAGAGCGACCGCGAGGTGCTTCTTTCGCTGAAGAACGTTGATATAACCTTCGGCAAGGGAGACAGTGCCGTAAAGGCAGTCAAGAACGCTTCCTTTGACATCTTTAAGGGCGAGACCTTCTCCCTCGTTGGAGAAAGCGGCTCGGGTAAGACGACGATAGGAAGAGCCGTTATCAGAGTTAATCCTCTTGCGGCAGGAGAGATCCACTTCAAGGGTCAGAAGATCTCGGGAAAGACCTCCCGCACACTTGACCGCGAGGTCATAAGAAACATTCAGATGATATTCCAGGATCCCGCGGCATCTCTTAATGAAAGAGCAACGGTTGATTATATCATCTCAGAGGGTCTTTACAATTTTCACCTCTTCAAGGATGAGGCAGACAGAGTTGCCAAGGTAGAAAATATGATCAAAGAGGTCGGACTTCTTCCCGAGCATCTCACCCGTTATCCTCACGAATTCTCGGGCGGTCAGCGCCAGAGAATAGGTATTGCAAGAGCCATGGTAATGGAGCCCGAGCTTGTTGTTGCAGACGAGCCGATCTCGGCTCTTGACGTTTCGATCAGAGCGCAGGTTCTTAACCTTCTTAAGAAATTCCAGAAGGAAAAGGATATCACCTACCTTTTCATAGCTCACGACCTTTCGATAGTCAGATTTATTTCAGACAGAATAGGCGTTATCTATAAGGGCGACATCGTTGAGATCGCAGAGGCAGAGGAGCTTTTCCGCTTCCCGATGCATCCTTATACCCGCTCGCTTATATCGGCAATTCCCATTCCCGATCCGAAGCTTGAAAAGAATAAGGTCCTTCTTACCTACGATCCCTCTATTCACGATTACAGCGAGGATAAGCCCGAGCTTGTTGATATCGGAGGCAATCACTTCGTATACGGCAATAAGGCTGAGATCGAGGAATACAAGAGAATACGCGAGAGCGGAACACCTCTTAAGTCTGTCATCATCGAGGGCATCAATAGCGATGCCGAGGATAAAAAGGCTGATGCGCCCAAGGAAGACGTCTCTATGCCGAGCGGAGAATATATACTTGACGCTCCCATTCACGATACGGGTAGCAAATGGTATTCATTCGGATCCTTCCTTCTCCCCGTCTTCGGACTTATCGGCGGCTTTATATTCAAGCGCTTCAAGCATATACGCAATTATAAGGCGTGCAAGAAGGGAGCTATCGCCGGCTTCGCTACCCTTGGCGGTATAGTCGGAATATTCCTGATCGCTCTTCTCACAGCGCTGCTTTAAAATCAATTCAACGAGGCTGTCACCGATAGTTGGCAGCCTCTAAATACGGTATTTATTTAAAGAAAGGAGAAGCTTATGGCAAAAAACGCGCGTGACCGGCGCCCCGCTGTCAAGCCTGTTGAAAAAATCGAGCTTGACGAAAAGAATAAGAAGCTAAGAGGCATACTTGCCGCGGTGTTTTTAGTCATCGGTCTTATTGCGATAGGCTTCTTTATCTTTTCTCTTCTGAATAAGGAAAGCGGCTGGACAGAGATCGAGCCTTCGGGCAGCGAAACGGGAGCCGCAGATCAGTTTTCACTCTACTATAATTTAGGCGCTTCGGGCGCAGCCGCTTCGGCGGAATACAAAAAAATCGCCGCGCTTTACGGCGAGGTTACGGATAAATATTTCAAGCTTCTTCACGAGGACGAGCTTTACCCGGGTATCAACAATATCGCATATATCAACTCGCGCCCAAACGAGGAGATAGAGGTGCTAAGCGAGCTTTACGAATGCTTTGAGCGCCTTTTAAAAGACAAAGACAGAACGCTTTACCTCGGCGCTCTTAATCAGCAATACGACTCGCTCTTCGCTTCGGATGACGACGTTTGGGCAGGGGAGTTTGACCCGTATCTAAATGATGAAAGCGCCGCATTTTATAAGACGATCGTTTCCTTTGCTTCCGACTCCGAATGCATTGAGCTTCTTCTTCTCGGTGAAAACAAAGTAAAGCTTTCCGTAAGCGAAAGCTATCTTGACTTCGCAGAAAAGAACGCTATAACCGAATTTATATCCTTCGGCAATCTTGCTAACGCCTTCATCGTTGATGAGATCGCTGAAGCCTTATTAAAAGAGGGCTTCGGGCTCGGTACGGTAAGCTCATATGACGGATACACGAGAAACTTTGACACCTCGAAAGCCACCTACTCATTTGACGTATGGGATAAATTTGAAGACACGGCTTACCCCGCGGCAGTCATGAAGTACGAAGGCAGTCTTGCGATGATAAACTACCGCGCTTATGCCATATCTGCTATGGACTCCTTCGATTACTACACTTACCGTGACGGAAGGATAGCTCACTCTTATCTTGATATCGGTGACGGTAAATACAAAGCGGCGACAGATAATCTTCTCGTCTCATCCAATGATCTCTCTTGCGCGGAGCTTGCTCTCAAAACAAGACATATATTTATATCGGACGATATTGACAGCGAGGCTTTTGCATCTATCCGTGAAGCAGGCATAGGATACGTTTATTTTGACGGCTCTACGGTCCATAAGACGCAGGACGTTAAGCTTGAAGATCTCTATTCGGACGAAAACGTCACATACAGAATTAGTGAAAACGAATAATAAAAGCCCGATCCTCGGCACTAAAGCTTGGGATCGGGTTTTGCTATTTTTTATTTACATTTTAACTATCAGGAGAGTATCTTAGCCGTTTTCTCGTCCTGATACTGGCGTGTATAAAGCTCGTAGTAATATCCGCGGCTTTTTATAAGCTCGGAGTGAGTTCCGCGCTCAACTATCTTACCGTTCTTTACAACGAGAATAACGTCCGCATTCTTGACCGTTGATAGTCTGTGCGCTATCATTATCGAGGTCCTTCCCTCGGTGACCTTTTCCATTGCCGCCTGGATCTTTGCCTCGGTTATGGTATCAACGGATGCCGTCGCCTCGTCAAGTATCAGTATCTTCGGATCGGAAATGACCGCTCTTGCGAAGGATATAAGCTGCTTCTCTCCTGTTGAAAGAAGGTCTCCGCCTTCTCCAACGTCAGTATCCAATCCGTCGTCAAGCTTTGCTATTATCTCATCGGCGGATACCGCCTTTATCGCGGCTGTGATCTCCTCATCGGTAGCATCGGGCTTACCCATAAGAATATTTTCTCTGATAGTTCCCGAGAAAAGATGCGGTGTCTGAAGCACGTATCCTATCGAAGAATGCAGCCAGAGCTGGGAGCGCTCGCGAGCGTCCTTTCCGTCTATCAGCACCTTTCCCACCGTCGGCTCATAGAAGCGGCAGACGAGGTTGACAAGGGTTGATTTTCCCGCGCCCGTCTCTCCGACTATCGCAACGTGAGAGCCGAAAGGAACCTTAAGCGAAAAGTCCTCGAGGACGTATTCGTCTCCGTCGGGATACTTGAAGGTCACGTCCTTAAACTCAACGTCACCCTTTATAGGCTCCCAATTCTCGCGCTTCGGCTCAAATGAGTCTCCGTATTTCTCTATGACCTCGGGGGTATCAACAACGTCTGACTTGACTGAAAGCAAAGCCGAAAATCTCTCGATATTCGCTTCTGTGGTAATAAGATCGGAAATGATATCAACAAGCCAGCGCACGGGCTCCATCATTCCCTGCGCGTATGACATAAATGCCGAAAACGTTCCAACGTCGCTTTCCGCGATATACCCGCCCTGCCAAAGCACGATGGCAAGAGCTATCGAGGAAGCAAGGTTCATAGTGCCCGCAAAAAGTCCGCGAAGGTGAGAGGACATAACGCTCTTTTTCTTATATTCGCTCGTGTTTTTGACAAATCCCGAATAAAGCTCATCCTCAACCGCAAGCGATTTTATAGTCTTCGCGCCCATGATCGCCTCATTGAAATTGCCCGTTATATTCGAATTTATCTCTCTTATCTCGCGGTTGACACGAAGTATCTTCCTTTGGAAGACGGTGAAAAGCACGACGAGCAGCGGGAGAATGAGAAGCACAAGCAGAGTCAGGCGCGCATTGAGGTAAAACATTACTCCGATCGAGCCTGCGAGATAGGATATTCTCCACACGCTGTCTATAAGCGTCCACGAGACAAGCTCACCGACCCTTGAGGTATCGCTCATAACTCTTGCGTGGATATATCCAACGCTGTTCTGATTGAAATAAGAAAATGAAAGTGTTTGCAGATGATTAAATGCGCTCTGCCTGAGATCCCTATTTATGCTGACCTCTATCGTCATCGCAAGGCAGCAGGCGAAGTAATTCACCACCGCCGCAAAAACCACCGAGAAGACGTACATCGCGGCAAAAACAATTATTCCGTCTGTCGTATTTCCTCTGACAAAGTTATCCAAGGCGTGCTTTTGGAAAAGCGGCAGAATAATGTCCACAAGGCTTCCCGAAAGACCGAAAAGCACCATAAGGAGCATTTCTTTTCTGTATTTTTTAAGGAAGCGCGCGATCTTCGGTATTCCGAAGAAGCTGAATTTTTTCTTTTCCTGCATCATTCATCAGCCTCCTCGTCCGTATTCGTCTGAGTCTCGTATATTCTCTGATATATTCCGCCCGCCGACTTCAGCTCATCGTGGCTTCCCTCTTCGGCGATAACTCCGCCGTCAAGAACGATTATCTTATCCGCCGAGCTTAAGGTCGTTATTCTGTGAGAAACGAGAATGACGGTCGCATTTTCAAACCTATCCTTGATCGCATGCCTGATCTTTGCATCAGTCTCGGAGTCTACAGCCGATAGCGAATCGTCAAATATCATGATCGGCTTATCGGTAGCAAGCATTCTTGCGATGACCGCTCTTTGCTTCTGACCGCCCGAAAGGGTGACTCCCCTCTCACCGACAACGGTATCGTATCCCTTTGCGAATGACATCACCGTCTCGTCAAGGGCGGCAACTCTTGCCGCGGAACGGATAGCCTCAAGCTCCATAGCGGGGGAGCTTATGGCAATATTCTCTGCCACCGTCCTCGAGAATAGAAACGGCTCCTGAAGGACCATACCTATATTTTTTCTTAAATGCTCCGTCTCAATATTTTTAAGGTCAACGCCGCCGATGGAAATGCTTCCCTTTCCCTCTTCAAGTAAATAAAGCTTGTCAAGAAGGAGCATCAGAGTAGATTTTCCGCTGCCTGTTCCGCCGAGGATACCGAGAGTCGATCCCGATTTAACGGTGAATGAAACGTTCTTCAATATCGGCGCGGTGCCGTCATACGAGAAGCTGACGTTATCAAATACTATATCGCCGCTCATATCCGCCTTAACGGCATCGGCAGGATCGCTCTCAACGGGAGAATTCATAATATAAGAGATTCTCTCGGTGGAAACGGTTGCCTTGCTCAGCTCGGATATCATTCTTCCGAGCCTTCTTATCGGCCAGACGAGCATTGAATTATAGGAAATGAAAGCGAGATACTCGCCCTCGCTGATGCTTCCCTTCACCGCAAAGATAGCGCCGAATACTATAATAAGCATTATCTGAATTCCCGAAAGCACGTCTGAGACACTCCAGAATCTTCCCATTATTTTAGCCATTCTCTTCCAAAGGCCTGTATAATACTCATTCTGCTTTTCAAACTTATCTATCTCGGCGCGCTCTCTTCCGAAGGCTCTTACAACGCGTACTCCCGCAAGATTTTCCTGCGCCATAGCGGAGAGCTTGCCCTCATTTTCATCGCAATCCGAAAATCCTCTGTGTATCTTCTTATGGAAATGCACCGAATACAAAAGAATAAGCGGCAGCGGTATTATTGCTATAAGCGTAAGTCCCACGTTCATTGATAGCATAAAGCTTATCGAAAGAGTCAGAAGAATAATTATATTGAATATTGAGGCGAGCTGGTCGGAAATAAATCTTTTAAGTGTATCTATATCCGAGGTGCAGCGCTGGATTATATCTCCCGTCTTATTCTGCATATGCCATGAGAAGGGCAATCTTTCTATGTGAGAAAAGAGACTGTCTCTCATTCTTTTGACGAGCGACTCGGACGCCTTTGCGTTGAATACTCTGAAAAGGTACTGAGAGATGACCTGCACCAATGCGACCGCAAGCACAGCGAGCGCCATTATCCAGAGGTTCTTGCCAAGATATTCAAAGCCGCCGATGCGGTCAACAAGCTTCATAACGAAATCGGGCAGATCGGCTTCCTTGCCGCCGATAGCGTTATCAACTGCCGCCTTGATTATCTGCGGATGTATCATATCCGCGAGCGCCGTCACCGATGCCGCGATAATTCCTATGATGAAAAAAAGCTTTGAGCCGGATAGGAATTCCCATATCATTTTTGCGTTGCTTTTCTTATCGTTTTTCCTTGTTGCGCTCTTCACATCGTCTCCCCCTTTCATAAATATTTAAAATATTTTATTCATTTTATTAATTATAATACTTTTCCATACCGTTGTCAAGTAGGTTGATGATAACCGCTTTGTATTTTACGGATTATTTGCGCCATGTACTAAAAATGTCGCTTTTATATTGCCAATTGCCGAAAAGTGTGGTATAATGAATTACGATGATATGGAAGGTAGGGCTGTATGAAAAAAACGTGGACATTAACTTATGAAAGCATTCCCGGAAACGGAGTGCAAAAAGTAACGTTTAAGTCATTTGATG
>JAFTQV010000011.1 GCA_017462605.1 Clostridia bacterium
CTTCTTTTTGAAGCCGCTACTTCGAGATAACGAATGCTATCGCAGGCTCCTTCCGTCATTTTCTTCCGAAAATGCCACCTTCCTCTCGGAGGAAGGCTTAAATGACCTCGCCCTGAAGCCGTCTTAGTATTACATTATTCCGTTTCTTCTTCGGCAAAAATCAAAAAGGTGCGCAACCGAAGCCACGCACCGAAAAAATGCATCCCTCTAATTGCTGCTACACAAATTCCAAATCCGACAAAGGGCATGAGGAAAGAGAGAAAACACTTTTTACCAAAGTATTTTCCCTTTTGTCGGAAAAAATATGAAATTTGTGTAGCGAAAACATTGTACCACATTTTCATGTTTTTGTCAATGCATTATAAATATCTGTTTTGTTATTTTCTTCAAATTACTCCAAACGCCTGATTTACAGCCATAGAGATTATTTTCGCGGCGTTTTCGGCAATGCCGTCGATCTCCCTTGGGGAGACGAACATATCGCTAAGCTCGCGTCTTCCACCCGTGAGGTAAGCCGCCGATATGACGGTTGGCACTCCAATGGCGATGACGGGGCATCCGAGCGTCCTTTCGTTCAAGGGCGCTCTTTTGCTTCCTATTCCGCTGCCGGGAATAATTCCCGTATCCGAGACCTGAAAGGTCGTGCCGAGCCTCGTCTCGGAGCGCGAGGCGAGAGAGTCAATGGCGATGACGGCATCGGGCATCAGCCTTTCGCACACTGCCGTTATGATGTCCTCGGAGTTCATTCCGCTCTTTGCCGCGACACCTGGAGAGAGAACGGCGATCTCGGAGCATTCAAGCTCGGAAAAAAACGAGCGGTCGGAGTCCCTTATGTGCAGAGTCGCGTTGATCATATCCGCCGCTCTCGGACCTATCGAGTCGGGAGTCAGCGCGGCGTTTCCGAGTCCGACGGCAAGCAGCCTCTCGGGAATGATACCGAGAGCTTCGACCGTTTCGCAAAGCTCCCTCGCAAGCTCGTTTGAAAGATCGAGCATCTCCTCGTCCGATAGCTTATCCATTCTCGGGCAGGTAAGAGTATCGTAGCTGCCGATAGGCCTTCCTATCGCCTTCGCTCCTTCCTCGCTCGTTATCCTTATTCGCTCCCAGATGAGGTCTCCCGAATAGCTTTTTTTCATCTCGACTCCTTCGGTATCGAGCGGCGCTCTCCTTCTTTCAATAGCAAGATCGGTAAAAAAACCGTCCTCGTTGTAAAAACTTCGTTCCATAGCAGGCTTTCCCTTTTTTCTTCATTATTGACTCTTTATTTATATTTATACTTATTTGTTTATTTTTTACAACTGGCAAAAACCTTTTTGTGCAAGACGCCGAAAATAAAACTTAGTCCTTTTTTTGATTGAAAAAGAAATCTTTTTGTGCTAAAATATATTGGTAAAGTAATACACGGAGGAAGACTATGAAAAAAATAGTTAGCTTAATACTTTCCTTGACGCTTCTTTTGTCGTCGCTCGCGATACTTTCTTCTTGCGGCGCTAAGGATGCAGGCGCTGAGATCAGCGTATATCTCGGAGAGCGTATTTACGACTTTGACCCCACGGATTATTATGTGGACAGTAATGCGGAGAGCGTTCTTTCGCTCCTTTTTGAGCCGCTCTTCTCGGTAAATTCAAAGGGCAAGCTTGAGTATGCTGCCGCTAAGAAATATACTGTGGACGAGTCGACACGTACTATTGTCATCACTCTTCGCGAGACCTATTGGTCAGACGGAGTTCCCGTCAAGGCGGAGGATTACATACACGCATGGAGCAATATTCTCCTTAACCCCAACGATGCAAACCCCGCGGCAGTTCTTCTTTACGATATAAAGAATGCTGCTGAGATCAAGAACGGATCCGTTGCCTCGGTTTTCGACTTCGGCGCTGTTGCAACAGGTACTCAGGAGATCACGATCAACTACCGTAAGGGCGCAAACGTTGATATGCTCTTAAAGAACCTTGCATCCATAGCGACCTCGCCTATCCGCCAGGATATCGCGACCGATCACACCTCGGGCTACTGGTCCAAGCTTCTTAACAGCGCGATCTCCAACGGTCCTTTTATGCTCGGTACTCTTGATGAGGATGAGAATAACTTCACCCTCGTGCGCAACACAGGCTATCACCAGAGCCCCACGGCTAAGGACGTCACCAAAAACGTTACTCCCGCTAAGCTCGTTTCCGTATTCACAAGATTCGGCGAGACCGAGCTTACCTATGCCGATATCGAGAATAAGGCAGTATTCTATATGAGCGACGCTTCGCTCGCGGAAAGAGCGGCAAAGAAGGGAAGCGCTACCGTTTCAGACGATCTTTCCACCTATACCTACGTTTTCAATACCAAGAACGAGCTTTTCAAGATCAAGGAAGTAAGAGAGGCTCTTTCCAAGGTTATCGATAGAAATGCTATCATCGATGCTATCACCTTCGGCAAGGCGGCAACAGGCTTCCTTCCCGATAGCGTTATAGATACCAATACAGGCAAGAAGTTCAGAACCGAAAATCTCATCTCCACCTCGGCAGACCTCAATGCGGCTAAGGCTCTTCTTGACGGCGTTGATCTCAGCGGAGTTAAGACCGAGTTTACTCTCACCGTCAATGACGACGAGGAGTCGGTAGCTATCGCAAACCTCGTTAAGGCTGCTTGGGAATCCCTCGGCCACGGTATTAAGGTTACCGTCAAGCCCGTCGGATATATCAAGACCACTCCCACAGAGGGTATCCAGGCTCTCGATTCCGAGATCCAGGTGCTTGTCAATCGCGCGTCCAGAGGAGATATCGCTTTTGACGTTATCGCGGTCGACTGGCAGATGTATTCCACCGATGCATTCGTTCCGCTCGCGGCATTCTCAACGGAATATAGCGGATCGGGCGTCAAGCTTCCTTACCTCGATAAGTATTACGGAAGCTTCGGCGGATATACCAACGCTGAGTATGACGATCTTATCAAGTCGGCATACAAGGAGAGCGATACTGCCAAGAGAAGCGAGCTTCTTCACAGCGCGGAGAAGGCTCTCGTTGAGTCATACGCGGTAGTTCCGCTTGTTTACAATCAGAATTTCGCATTCGTCAGCCGTGATCTTTCGGGACTCACGACCAACGGATTCGGCGATTTCGTATTCACTAAGGTAAAGCAGAAGAATTACAGAAATTACCTTGAGGATTGATAGATCATATAAGAGCTGCCACCCGAAAGTAACGGTGGCAGTCTCTCTTTAAAAGGATATTTATGAAGAAAAACGAAAAATTCAAGCTCAGATCAACAACGGATATAAAGATATTTCTTTTGTTTTTGCTGGATAACATCAGGTACCCGATAGATTTTACGACACTTTCGGAAATAATCAGCGAAAACGTAGATGAGATGACCTTCGACTATGAGGACTGCTTGAGGCAGCTTGCGGATGAGGAGCATCTTCTCTTCGATGAGATTGACGGCACAAAATATTATATGATATCGGATAGCGGAAGATTTATTTCCGCGGAGCTTTGCGATAGGCTCGACCCCGCCTTCAGAGAGACCGCCGTCAAAACTGCGGCAAGGTATATCTCGCTTTCGAAAAACTCGGCAAAGATCGAGACCTCGGTCACAGAGACAGGGGATAAAAGGTACGAGGTAAAGCTCGGCGCAAATGATAAGGGCGGCTCGCTCTTTTCGCTTTCCCTGACCGTAAATTCGCTTGCCGAGGCGGAGAAGATAGCATCGGGATTTAAGAAAAATCCGGACGCGCTTTACAGAGGCATTCTTTACTGCGTGACGGGAAGGATCGAATTCTTTTCTTAAATGCTTCTGCGCTTTTTTGCATACAAGCGAAAATATATTCCGAATTTACTGCAAAATTAACACAAATCAGTTTGCAAATCTTGTGATTTTTGTAGGCTCGAACAAAAAAATTGTATAATTTTGGAATATTTTTTAACAAAAGTATTGACAAAAAATAAATTAAAAGCTATAATAAATTTATCTGAATGTCGGAGACGGTATGAGCAATTACAAAAATATGGAAATCAGCGAGCTTCTCGAGGCGATAAAAAAGGGCGAAGGAAGAGACGAAGCGTTTTCTGCCCTTGAAGAGCGTTATATGCCTCTTATGCAAAAAAGAGTAGCGCAGTATTTCGCCGCGTCCGGCAGCACTTCCGAGGCAATGCAGGAGGCGAGAATAGCTCTGCATAGCGCCGCATTGTCATATGATGCGGATAAGAGCGGCACCGTCACCTTCGGTCTTTATGCGGGCATTTGTATCGCAAATAGGCTGAAGAGCATGCTTCGTGAGAGCGCGAGAAGAAGCGAGCGCGAGACTCCGTATTCCGAGACCGAGAGGATAGCGTCGGGCGTTGATCTTGAATCCTTTATTGCGGCGAGAGATCTTTGCGCGCGAGTTATGGACGTTGCAAGATCTGTTCTTTCAGAGTTTGAGTACGAGGTATTCCGTCTTTCGTTTGAGCAGTATACCACAAAGGATATAGCGGGAAAGCTCCAAAGAGAGCCGAAGGCTGTGGATAATGCTAAGTTCAGGATCTCCTCAAGGCTCAGGGATAATGAGCGGATCAGAGATATCCTGTCAGATATTTAATTGTTTATATGCCCAAGTAGCTTAAGGGAGAGCGTTGTTTACAAAGGCGTCGGTTGGAATCCGTCTAAGGGCAAAAAATAAAACCTATTTAAGTGAGGAAAAGCAAAATGTTCCAGGACAAGACATTGAAGTGCAAGGATTGTGGTAACGATTTCGTGTTCACCGCAGGTGAGCAGGAATTCTACGCATCGAAGGGATTTGAAAACGAGCCCTCGAGATGCAAGGACTGCCGTGCAGCAAAGAAGAATGCGCAGAAGGGCGCAAGAGAGATGTTCTCTGCCGTTTGCGTACAGTGCGGTAGCGAGTGCCAGGTGCCCTTCAAGCCCACCGAAGGAAAGCCTGTTTACTGCAGCGCTTGCTTTGCAGCAAAGAGAGAAGCTCAGGAGTAATTCCCGAATGCTTCCAAAGCCGATAGTTCGGCTTCAACGGGGCTGCTTCATTTAGGCATAACCCCAAAAGAGCGAAGATTCCGTCTGAAAAATACGGTTTCTTCGCTCTAATTTTATGCCTTGTTGTTTTTTTGAGGTTGAAATTAACTTATCGCCTTTGATTTTTGCGCTGTGCAAGAGGGCGATTTTTGTAAATTAAAATATTTTACTACTGTACAAATGCAAAATAATATGATATAATTATTATATATTGCGCGCGATATGAGGTGTTCTTATGGAAAACTTTAAAAGAAAAGATAAAAATACAGGCCGTAAGGCTAAAGATACCGAAAGATATAATAAGGGATCGGAGCGCTTGGCGGAAGAGATCCCCTCAAATTACGTGGCGGGCAGAAATGCCGTAGGAGAGCTGCTTTCGGGCGGTAAGGATATCGAGAAGATATTCGTTCAGTCGGGCGAGCGCGAGGGCTCTATAAATATGCTTATAGGTAAGGCGCGCGAGAGAAAGATACCGATAATTGAGATCGATAAGGCAAGGCTTGACCGTATGATGCCGGGAGTTCGGCATCAGGGAATAATTGCCGCCGCTTCCGAGGCAGAGTATTCAACCGTTGCCGATATACTCGCCTATGCTGAGGAGCTTGGCGAAGCGCCATTCGTCGTTCTTCTTGACGGCGTCGAGGATCCTCACAATCTCGGAGCGATAATCAGAAGCGCCGAATGCATGGGCGCGCACGGAATAATCATACCAAAGCGCCGCGCGGTAGGTCTTACGGCAACTGTTGCCAAGGCTTCCGCTGGAGCGATCATGCATATGAGGGTCGCAAAGGTCACCAACCTTTCCGTCACTATCGACGAGCTTAAGGAAAAGGGGCTCTGGATATACGGCGCGGATATGGGCGGTGCATCCGTGTATGAGACGGATACATCGGGCGCGATCGGTCTTGTCCTCGGCAGCGAGGGAGACGGAATTTCGCGTCTTGTCCGAGAAAAATGCGATCACATAATTTCAATACCTATGTTCGGCAAGGTGAATTCGATGAACGTTTCATGCGCCGCGGCGGTGCTGCTTGCCAATATAGCGAATAGAAGAAAAGGAGGTTAAGCTATGGAAAATAACGGTAAAAATACGTCATCCGAGGAGTTTATATTCTCGGGCGAGGATACCGAAGGCAAGGCTTCGGCTAAGCCATCGGCAGACGATGAATTTATAATCCCCGATACGCTTGACCTTTCGGCAGACTTCGGAGATAAGCCGAAGACCTCGCCTGCGACCGATTACGCAGAGACTCTTTGGAAGCCATACGTTCCGAAGTTCACCGAGATCACGGAGAACAGATATTATTTTGCGGATACCTCGGCAGAGCCGAAGTCTGCTCCCGCGGATAAGAAAGACGCGCCCGAGACTGCCGCAGCTCCCAAGCCTGCGACTCCGAGTATATCTGTTGAGAGAGTGGACGGAAGAGCGCGATCCGAGGATGATAAAAACGATCCTACGGCAGAGATCAGATCGACAGTACCCGATGCGGTAGTAGTTAATATAAAAGGAAAGAAAGCTCCCTCGGACTCCACCTTGAACGTTTTTAAATTCAAGGACGGAAAAAGCGAGAGCAAGGAATCCGAGCCTACCGATGAGGAGAAGGAGAGGATCGAGATCGCAAGCCTTACAGGGCACGTTTTTGATAAAGCGGATGATGTGAAGGCAGATGATAAGAGCGAAGCTCCCGTTTCGGATGAGGAGCCGAAAGCTTATATATCAGGCGATCCCGAGCCTGAGAGCTATCGTGAGCAAAGAGATAAAATAAAGCTTCACGAGCAGGAATTCAAGATCAGAGCCTCGGAATACGATTATGCGCCGAGAGGAGAAGAGAAGCCCTCGGAGAAGCACACTACCGATACCTCGGATTATAATTCCTTTGCTATGAAGGATAGCTTCAAGGATATATTTCTTGATAGTATTATGGCTATCAGAATACGCATTATTGTTGCGATAGTTCTCAGCGCGGCTGTAGCTTTGCTTGAGCTTTTCCCCTCGAAGATCCAAGCCTTCCTCGGAATAGGCAGCGCAATAAACGCTCCCGTGCTGATAGATATCGCACTTATAGTATCGCTTATGATAATTACCCTGCCCGAGCTTATCGGCGGCATCAGAATGCTGATAGGTAAGCAGATGTCAAGCGAGGTATGCCTATTTATTTCGGGGCTGGCAATAATCGGCTCCTCGCTTTACTTCGGAATAGCAACAGATAAGCAGTTTTTCCTCGGCTCTGTCTACGCAGTTATGGCGGTAAACACCTTGTTTGCAAACTATTATTGGCAAAAAGCTAATTTTACAGCATTTAAAACCGTTTCGTGCAAGGGCGTTAAGCATATAATAGACTGCAGAAGCACAAGGACTCTTGAGACGCATAATATGGCGCTTGACGGCAAGGTGGACGAGCATAGATCCGTTTTGGCGAAGGTATTCCCCGCAACCTTCGTTTCGGGATTTTTCAAGAACAGCGTACGCCGCCGCGAGGGCGGTAAGAACTGCATTCTCTGGCTTGGCATAGTATTCGGAGTGGCGATCGCTCTCGGAGTATCTATATACTTCATCATAGACCTGCCCTCAGCGGTAGCATCATTTGCTCTTGCGGTAGCGCTTGGCGCTCCTGCGGCATCAAGCCTTACTCATAAGCTTCCTTATTCCTCTGCCGAGGATAAGCTTTATCACGAGGGCAACGCGGTTATCGGAGAAGAGGCAATGTACGGAATTTCGAAGGCAGACGTCCTTATATTTGAGGACACCGAGGTCTTCGGCGAGGACGACGTTACTCTTAAGAGCGCCAGCGATAAGAGAAGCAATTATTACGATTCGATGCGTAAAATGGCGAGTCTCTTCGCCGCGACGGGCAGTCCGCTCACGGCGGTCTTTGAGTCGAGCCTTAATAAAAAATGCGCTCCCGCCGAAGACGTGACGATAGATGACGACGGTATGTCAGGCTACGTTGACGGCAGCCTTATCGAAGCGGGCACAAGGGATTATATGCAAAAGAAAAATATCGCAGTACCCTATCAGACCGAGCTTCACGTCGGCGGAACGAGAGTTATCTACGCCGCTGAAAACGGCGAGTTTTTCGGCGCTTTTACCGTAAATTACTCCTTCTCCGAGGAATTCGCTCATATGCTTTCGGAGATGAATGAGTCGGGAATAGTACCCCTCGTTTATACGCGTGACTTCAATATCACGGGTGAATTTATGAAGGGGCTGACCAGGGGTAATGACGTTATCAGAGTTATGAGAAAATACGACACGGCTAAGGAGCAGTCTCCAAGGGCGCGCGTTTGCTCGGCGGCAGTCGTCGCTCCCGAAAAGGAGAGCGCGCTTTCCGAGATAGTCACCGCAAAGAAATATTCCTCTCTTATATCTCTTCTTTCGCTTCTCGAGGTCTCGCTCGCGAGCTTCGGAGCATTGGCGGCGGTAGTTATCGCCCTTATCGGCAAGACCTTCGTTATACCCTCGGTAGCTTACGCGGTATATCAGATAGCGGTCAGCACAGTATTTTCAATTATCGGAAAAAGCTATTTTAAAATAAAGGAAACCCAAAATGCAGAATAAAAATATATCGTCCGTACTGAAATCGGTAGAGAAGCCGGGCAGATACACGGGCGGAGAGTACAACAGCGTTATCAAGGATAAGAAAAAGGTGAAGTGCCGCTTTGCCTTCGCCTTTCCCGATACCTATGAAATAGGAATGTCCAATCTCGGAGTAAGAATTCTTTATGACGTTCTGAACCGCGAGGATGATATCTGGTGCGAGCGAGTCTATGCGCCCTGGCTCGATATGGCGGAGAAGATGAGGGAGTATTCGATACCTCTTTCGGCACACGAGAGCGGCGATTCGGTAAAGGATTTTGACCTCGTTGGCTTTTCCTTGCAGTATGAGATGTGCTACACCACGGCTCTCGCTATGCTTAAGCTTGCCGATATTCCGATATATTCCAAGGATAGAAGCGAGAGCGATCCCATAATCTTAGCAGGCGGACCCTGCGTATATAATGCCGAGCCGGTTGCGGACTTTTTTGATCTTATCAACGTCGGCGAGGGCGAGGAGGTTCTCGTTGAGATCTCGCGCCTTTATATAAATATGAAGGAGAACGGCAGCTACTCAAGAGATGCATTCTTAAGAGCGGCGGCATCGATCGAGGGCGTTTACATACCCTCGCTTTACGAGGTTTCATATAACGAGGACGGCACGATAAAGGAATATCGCCCGAAATACAGCGACATTCCGAAAAAGATCAGAAAAAGAATAATTGCCGACCTCGATAAGGCTCCTTATCCAGAAAAGCTTGTGATGCCCTATATCGAGACGGTGCATGACAGAATAGTTCTCGAGGTCTACCGCGGCTGTATCCGCGGCTGCCGCTTCTGCCAGGCGGGAATGGTATATAGACCTATCAGAGAAAAATCACCCGAGACCCTATGTAAATATGCAAAATGCCTCTATGAAAATACGGGCTACGAGGAGATCTCGCTCATATCTCTTTCAATAAGCGACTATTCCGAGCTTCCGAGGCTGACGGACGGTCTGCTTTCATGGACGGACGATGCTCACGTAAGCCTTTCCTTGCCGTCATTGAGACTGGATAGCTTCTCCGAGGAGCTTATGAAGAAGGTCTCGAGCGTAAGGCAGGGCGGCTTGACCTTCGCTCCCGAGGCAGGAACGCAGAGACTGCGTGACGTTATCAATAAAAACGTCACCGAGGAAGACCTCAGAAGATCTATGGATATAGCTCTCCGAGGCGGTAAAAATAATGTTAAGCTTTACTTTATGAACGGACTTCCGACCGAGACTCTCGAGGATATCGAGGGTATTGCCGATACGGCAAAAAAGGTCATTGAGTGCTACTTCGCTATACCCAAGCCCGAGCGTCCCAAAGGCGGAATAAGCGTGACTATCAGCGTTTCCTGCTTTATTCCGAAGCCCTTCACCCCGTTCCAGTGGGAGAAGCAGGATAGCTTCGAGATGCTCGAGGAGAAGCAGAAGCACCTTCGCGAATGCATAACGGACAGAAGAATAAGATATACCTACCACGATGCCAAGGTCTCCCGTATAGAAGCGGTTCTCGCAAGGGGAGACAGGCGTCTTGCCCCCGCTATCGCCCTCGCCGTTCAGGAGGGCGCGATGTTTGACGCGTGGGACGAGTGCTTTGACTATGACCGCTGGATAAGAGTCTTCGAGAAGTGCGGCATCGATCCCGATTTCTACACCACGAGAGGCTTCGGGCTTGACGAGGTCCTTCCCTGGGATATAATCGACTGCGGCGTTACCAAGCAGTATCTTCTTCGCGAGAGAAAGCTTGCCTATGAGGGCAAGACCACGCCGTCCTGCGCAGAAAACTGCAACGGCTGCGGAGCAAATAAGCTCGGAGGTAAGAATAAATGGTGCAAGTAAACAATACTCCGATAGTTCTTCGAGTCAAATTTTTCAAAAAAGGCTCGCTTCAGTATATCTCTCACCTCGATCTTGTCAGAACGATGATGAAGATCATAGTCAGAGCGGATCTTCCGCTCTGGTATACCGAGGGCTTCAACCCCAAGCCGAAGCTCACCTTTGCCGCCCCGCTTTCAACGGGAACCGAGAGCGAGTGCGAGTTTATGGATATTCGTCTTACCGAAAAAATGGATACCGATGAAGCGCTCCGCCGCCTCAATAGGAATATGACGGATAATATGCAGGCTACCGAGGCTTATTATCCCGATAATAAGTTTACCTCTTTGGCATATCTTTCGTATGACGTAAGGATCCATACAGAGGGCGATGCTGCCGAGCTTTGCGAGAGGTGCAAAAAGACTCTTTCTGGCGAGGACATAACCGTTGTCAAAAAGACGAAGAGCGGTATGGCAGACGTCAATATAAAGCCTCTGATCAAAAGCTTCGAGGTATATACCGAGGGCGGAGATATCGCGCTTTCGCTCGTTCTTTCCGCCGATCCTTCGGCATTCTTGAATCCCGAGCTTGTAATCCGCGCGCTCCGTGAGAGATGCGGAATACTTTCTTCGGGCAACCTTATCTCGGAATACTATACTATAATAAGGAAAGAAGCATTTTTTGCCGATATGACAGTCTTCCGCTAAAAAATGCTATCGAAATTAACACCCGAAAGCCGCCTTAGGTGCCAAAGCGCGCCCGAAAGGCGGCTTTTTGCTATTGTAATGCCGTCCTCGTCTTTCGCCTTGACAGACCCGAGAAGCTCAGCGAAAATATCCTCGATGACCGTAAGATCCTCATGGCTCACGGTAAGCGCGATAAATCCCTGCCTTTTCATATATCTTTCGTATAGCGCCTCATATTCGGAGAGCTCGCCGTCGTTCGGCATATCTTCAACCTCATCTATGATATCACTTATGCATTTTTCAACGAAGTATGAGTTGAGGAATACTGCCGCCACGACGAAAGCCAGCGCAATGGATGCTGCTATCAGCTGCTTCATTTTCACTCACCTCGCTTTTTATCAACGATAAGTATTTCGTTATCCTCGCCAACCGTCATCAAGAATATATCCGTGATATGCCTCTTTCCGATCTGCTTTTTCAGCCAGTCCTCGTTCCTGCCCACTCTCTTAAGCGCGCTTTCGATAAGCTCGCCGTCGCTGATGACGATACGGTCAAAGCCGTCATTCTTTTTCAGCACCGAGATCTTTCCGTTTGCCTCTAAGATGCAATACTCAACGTCGGAAAGTCTGCCAACGTTGCTTTGGCGGAGCGCTGAGAGAAATTCCTCAAGCGATATGCGGTTATCCCTTAGCGCGTTCTGAGAGATACGCCCGCGTTCGATCAGAAAAACAGGCTTTCCCTCAAAGATCCTTTTCAGCCGCCGCGATTTATTTTTAATAAAGGAAAGAATAATTTCAAGAGAAACGATAAAAATAACGGGTATAACGGCATTAAGTAAGGGTATATCGGGGTCGTCTATCGGAATAGAAGATATTTCGGATATAAGAAGCGTGGTTATAAGCTCGCCGACCTCAAGCTCTCCGATCTCACGCTTGCCCATAAATTTCATTGATAAAGATAGCAAAACGAATATTATTAATGTTCTGAAAAATATAGAAGACATCTCTGACCCCCAAAAAAGGTGATATCTTATTATTGAGCAGGAGACGTCAAATAATTCCAAAAGAAAAAAGTTTCAAAAAAGTTAAAAAAACTTTTGAAAAGGGGTTGACAAATAAAAAATATTATGATAAAATGTTAAAGCACACTTTAGAGGGCTTGTCCTCGGTGCGCATTTGGTCATTGAAAATTGAACAACAA
>JAFTQV010000012.1 GCA_017462605.1 Clostridia bacterium
TCTGCTCTTCGAGAGAAAGATTTGCGATGGAAGCTACTATTTTATCCATCTCCTCGATAAAATCATCATCGCCGTCAACTCTGAAATTATAGAGGCTTGCATTCTCGGTCGCAACAAGCAGATCCGCAAACACAAGGAATGCCTCGTCGCTAAGAGTCGTGCTGTAAGCATTGAGAATAAATTTCGTAAACAGGTTGTAAGCGTTGATCTTATCGTCTTCCATTATGCACTTGAAGATAGATTCCTCAAGAACGTTGTTACGGTAATCGCAGTGAAGCAGCGCGCAAATACCGTAGCGCTCGGAAGGAGACAATGCCATAAAGTCAGCAAGAAGCTCCTCAGAGGCTGCTACCACATCTTCTGCAACAATGCTGAAATCGGGTTCTTTGTATGCTCTGGAAGCAAGATCAATATACTTCTCGAGGAATGCCTCTACCTTCTCATTTCCGATAAGTCCAGATGCATGATAAACATACGCTATCTTGTCGACGTTCTCACCCGTGTAGAAATACGAACGGATAAGATAATCAAAGCTAAGCTTCTCGTAAACGTCCTTTTCGATCTGATCATCTCCGTTTTTGA
Source organism: Clostridia bacterium (assembly GCA_017462605.1). GTDB lineage: Bacteria > Bacillota > Clostridia > Oscillospirales > CAG-272 > UBA1740. Next base: position 583 of record JAFTQV010000012.1, read on the forward strand.
TATCCTCGGAAATCGTTTTTGCCTGCCTGTAGTAGTACATAAAAGGAGTTGTATCGGTACCTACACGCATATTTTTTGTTACTCTCAGACCGTAGCTGATCGCTAAATACAGATCATTGAGCTCGCCGGGAAGCGGAACCTTCTCCCAAATCGCGGAAACGAAGGAATCCGGCTCGTGAGTCAAATAATACGATGAAATAATATAGAAAATATCATTTTTCTCACGCCACTTCGAGAGCATTTTAAAGATCTCAAGGTTTGATGAAGCTTTAAAAGGATTAAATTCGCTGTCGGTAATAGTAACGACCGCTTTCTTAATATTTGCCTTATAATCTATAAGCTGCTCGGCTGTCCAATCATTTGGAATTACCGAAAGCTCTTCATATATCTCGACCATAACATCAAGAAGACCGGTAATGATATCAATTCCATCATCAGAGAAAACAGTGCAAAGATACTCATCCATGTTGTCTCCGTCTATGGTCAGATCAGGGAACTCGCGCTCTATGGAGCGAAGGGTATCTGCAAGATCGTCGATTTTCTTTCCGTCATCGGATTTAAGGCTGGTAAGAGCCTCCGTTGCCGCCTGATAGCTTTCAAGCGTAACGTTGAAAATACCGTAGTATTTTCCCTTCTCGTCTTCTTCATCTTCGTACGACTCACCTTTTACCAATACGAAAGAGTCGGAATACTTATCAGTAAGCTCCTTGAACTTTTCATAACCGTAATACGCCGATATAAGAGCAATTTTTTCGGCATCCGCTTCATCTACAAGGGTCTTATCGCTATTAGACAGCGTGAAATACCTTTCAAGCGCAAGGAGCGCTTTTTCTGCATTTGCATCATCGCAAAGCTTGGGATCGGTAACTTCAGAAAGGCTCTTAGCAACATCTCGCATATACGAAACAGCGCTATACACAATAAATATCTCGTAATCGAATTCATATCCGAGATATTTGATCTTAACCGTCTGAGGAAGACGGTCGGTGATATTATCTGCCGTAGCAAGAGAAGGATCGAAGTTCTCTATCATATCGGCAGTAAGAGTAACGTAACGGCTTAAGGCTCCGCCATTTGCGGTAACGGTAAAGTATGCGCCCGTTACGACAAATTCGGTGTCATGGCTGTTGTAAAGAGTTTTCTTAGGGCTCTTGGATAATTCTACTTTCTCAACGTCGTAGACATTCGCCGTATATGTACCGGTATAATCACCATATTTAATTGTTACAGTTTTAACACCTGCCGTTGTTGAATCAAATCCCTCGGTCGTAATCAACTCGGAGTTGAAATTAACGGCGGTTGTCTTTCCCTGATCATCGGCAACTCTGATACGACCCTCCGCGCGATTTACCTCATCGCCAACGAAGTAATCCGTAACAACTCCCTCAACTGCAATACGGGGAATTACGTTTACCGTCAAGGTAGTAGATACCTCTTTATAACTGAACGTAACGGTCTGCTTGCCAAGAGTATTCTTGTCATAACCGGTGATAGTAACGTCTTCGTCAGTCAAGTCTACAGTCTGCTGCTTATCATTCTTCATTGCAACAAGAACAGTATCTGTAAAATCAAGATCCTGACCCTGAACGTATGTGGTTCTCGGCTCTTTTTCAAAGAAAAGGCTGTCAAAAGAGCCGCACGCTACGAGAAAAAGCGCAAGCAGTGATACCAAAGCGATCAGTAAAATCTTAATATTCTTTTTCATATAAATTGAAACCTCACAAACAAATCATTGTGCTGCGACAGGTGCCCAGATAGCATAAAGCACACTGCCGTCTTCTGCGTTAATGATCTCAGATGCGGAGTATGCCACCTCGCCGTCTTCGCTAAGCGACCATCCCGCGAATTCATATCCGTCTCGACAAGGAGCAAGGATTCCGTTGACTGCATCTGCATTATCAATAGCCCCATCAGCCTTGACGAATGATACAACATAGGATTTATCCTCAGAAAGAGTGCAGCCCCATATAACAGGTCTGTAAGAGGAGTTCCATCTTTCATGCCAGTAATCCGATTTTTCATTGCCTTCACAGTATATCGTGAGAGCGTTATCCGAATAAAGCGCATGCTGTCCAAGCTCGACAATGCCCGAATGAATTACCGCCGAAGTAGCGGAAACATTCTTCCTGAAGGCGAAATCACCAACATAAGTAACTCCCTTGGGAAGTGAGAGATTAGTAAGAGCGATACAGCCGTGGAAGGCGTATTTACCTATGGTTTTCAGATCAGCCGGAAGATTAAGCTCTGCGAGCTTTTCGCAGCCGCGGAAAGCATATTTATCAATAGTCTTAATGCTATGCGGGAATACTACGTTCTCAAGCTCAACGCAACCGTAGAAGCTATATGCCGGAACCTCAGTAAGGCTCGCGCCTATAACAACGTTCTCAAGGCTTTCACACTTATAAAAGGCTCTTATTCCGAGTGTAGTCAAGCTATCGGGAATGGTCAGGTCAATGAGTCCCGAGCATCCGAAAAACGCACGGCTACCGATCTCTTCAATGCCCTCTTCAAGAATAAGATGATAACGAACCTTCTTTACATTTGAATCCGAGTATTCGGGACCTGTGCTTTCCTCGCCCTCACTTCCTTCTTCCGAACCGTCTTCGGAGAGGTTGTATTCTTGTAGAGATCCAAGTAAGGAGCAGCCATAGAAGGCGAATTCTCCGATATACTTGCAGCTTCCGGGAACAGTAAGTCCGAGCATACTGGTCTGATAAAAGGCGCTTCTGCCTATATATTCAAGTCCGTCAGGAAGAGTCAGGTGGTACTCCATATACTCCTCCGCTGTGCCAAACAAAGCATTTGAGCAAAGATAGAATGCGTAATCGTCGATCTTCTTTAAATTCCGGGAGAACTCTTCAATTCGAAGGTTCGTACAAGCTAAGAACGCTCCGCGTCCTATCGACTCAACGGTAGGCGGGAAAATAATTTTTCCGGTGAACAGGCACTGATTGAAGCTGTAGTCGGCAATTCCAACAGTACCGTCTTCTATCTGCACGTCACCTATGAAAAAGTTTCCGGATGTTCCTACAACCCAATTGCTTACATACAAAACACCGAATTTACTCGGAACGAGCGTATTATTGAACGCCTGAGTACCGATCGATTCCACTGTATCGGGCAGATTGATCGGGCTCATACTGCTGCCAAGCTTCGAGCAACCGTTGAAAGCAAAATCGCCTATGTAGGTTATCTTGGTATTCTGCAATCTGTTGAGCTGCTTAAGACTTGTGCAAAGCGTAAAAGCATAATCGCCTATGCGTACAGCCTCCGGACCGAGATAAACGTTGACCAGCTTCTCACATCCGTAAAATGCGTAATCGCCAACATACTTTATATCGGGAAGATTGACACCGGTAAAGCCGTTACAGCCTCTGAACGCGAGATCGGCAATACCGATAGTTCCCTCCTTAATAAGCGGAGTCAGATCCTTGCCGGCAGAAACCTCGGGATTCTTACATGCAATTATCCAGTTGCCAAGATAAACGACGTCCTCGGCATAATCGTTGTAGTATGCCGTATCGAGAAGTATGTTCCTTCCCACAGCCTCAAGATTCTCGCCCACCTGAATATCTGCGAGCAGCTCGCAAAAGGCAAAAGCTCTGTCTCCGATGGACGTCACGCTCTCGGGAAGTGTAATGGAAGGTATTTTCGCGCAGCTCTCGAAGGCACCTTCTCCGATGCCGGTCACCGTATCGGGAATAACTACCTCATCGATAAGCTGGCAGTAATAAAATGCATAATCTCCTATGGATTCAAGGACCGCGCTTAAATGAAGCTCGGTTGCCGAGTTGCATCCGGAGAAGGCATATTCACCTATACTCGTCACCTTGTCGGGAATGTTGATCTTAGTCAAAGCCATGCAATCCGAGAAGGCGTATCCACCAATTTTTGTGGTTTCGGGACTCAAGCTCGCCTCTGTGAGCGCGCGGCAGTAGGAGAAGGCATATTCTTCAATTACCGTCACACCGCTCGGAATGTCAACCTTTGTAAGGCTGCGGCAGCTCTGGAAGGCATTAGGACCGATCTTCACCACGTTTTCAGGAATCGTAACCGAAATAAGAGCGTTACAGTTGTAGAACGCCTTTTTGGGTATCTCTTTAACCTTACTGTTAATGGTAAATGAAGTCAGCTTGCCGTTATTCGAAAGAGCTCCCTCCGCAATAGCGGTTACCGGCTTTCCGCGGAATGTTTCCTCCATCACAACGTCACCGGATGCACTGCCTAAGCCGACTAATTTGTATTCGGTATTGTTATTTATGAGCTCGTATCTAAGTCCTGTTTCGGACTCGTTCTTTTCATAATTGTAAACTGCATAATCCGAATCCTGCATACTCTTGCCGTCGCCGAGTGCCTTTACCTTTATTTCGTAAACACCCTTCTCGGTAATATCTACGATAAAGAAGTTTGACTTGGTGCTTTTTTCTTTATCGCCGACAAGAACAGAATATCCTATTGCGCCTTCCACCTTTTCCCAGCTGAGCATCTGAGTATCCTCATTAAAGCTGAAGCCGGACGGTTTATCCAGCGCTCCATCGCAGGAAGTGAGCGCCAGAAGGCAGAAAGCAAGTACGCATACGGTTATGAGCAGTACACGAAGCTTTTTCATTACGTCCTCCTTGGACAATAGTACAGTTTTATTTTTTTTCTTTTGCTCTATGATCTCTTATGATCTCGTGAATCCACTTGAACTTGAACTTGCGAACAGCAACGTCAAGAAGGAATGCGATAAGAGCAATAATTATAAATACGATACGGGGATCTATTACCTTATGTATGGATTTAACCACGTTCTCGAACACTTGAGAGGGTTCGGTGAGAACGAATCCCTGTCCGTCCGCCGCAAGCTGTGAAAGGAAGTCAGCCTTTTCCTCGCTGTCGAAGAACATATCATACTCCTTCGAATAAGAGAATGCCTTGCATATCGTATTAGACGAGATAAGTCTGCCGTCTTCAGTCTTCTTGCTAACGGTTATCTCATATATACCGGGCTTTGTTATAACGAAGCTTACTCGTCCGAATCCGTCCGCCGCAGAGGGATAAAGAGTCATCGGCTCTGCATCGGCAAACGTCGGGTTAACGACTACCTCAATAAGCTCTCCCTCGGCTACATCGGTATATATATTCAAACGGTTGGTATAGTTCTCTTCCTTCAAGGAAAGATCTATATCTGTGGTTCTAATGCTCTCCGTTGGGAAGAGCGAAGCCACCATATTGTTTACAAGGGTCTTTCCGACCGCGTCGTTAATGAATGCCGAGGACCAGTTTCCGTTCAAGTCGCACATAAAGCTTCCGACGGTACCCTTTCCGAACTTCCACTGAGCATATATGGGAACGAATTCACCCATAAGCACAGCCTCAGCGCCATCCTTAAGCATTGTTCCGTAAAATCCGTCAAGCGTGGGAATATCCTGATTGTTTATTCCGTTGACAACCGAATTATGCGTTTTTATGGTAGGACGGAAGGTCTCGTAGTTAACGTCCTTTATCTCGGGAACCTGAAGATCCTCACGCATAGCTTTAGCGGTATCGCTGATCTTCTCTACGTCATGATAGTTATCAGCGCTTACGCCATTGGTTTCAGTAGCAGCGTAGTTTTCAAGTATGTACCTCATATGATCATCGGCGCCCTCGGTTTCTATACCGATTATCGACATAGTTATACCAAGTGCTGCGTTACGCTTCATTGCAGCAGCGTAATCCTCCTCGTCATCGGTGGGAGCACCGTCAGTAACGAGAATTATGTGTCTCTTCTCAACATCGGTAAGAGCGGTAAGCGCGCTTCCTGCACGTTCAAGAGCGCTGGTGAAGATCGTTTCACCGCCGCCTCTGGGAAGATCGTCTATAGCCGACTCTATTTTATCTCTCTGCGTACAAGGCGTAAGCTCAAGATCCTCGGAATAGTCCTTTGCGAAGGTCATAATACCCATCCAGTCGCGCTCTGTAAGAACTCCGTTGCTAAGGCAGTTCAGAACGCCCTGCTGAGCCGCATAAAGCCTACTCTTCTCAAAAGGCGTAGATCCTCCCTGCTCGGGGGGCATATACATTGATCCCGAAGTATCTATTACGAAAACAACTGCTACGGGAGGAGTGTAATTGATAACCTCAACGGGTAAAAGCTCCTGGTAAAGAGAGCCGTACATATCCTCTCGGGTCCAAGCATTTGCCTCGAATATAGAGTCAGAGGGATTTGAATCCTCTTTATTACCGCAGACGGTGAATAAGCCGCCTCCGATATCCTTTACGTAGGAATAAAGTATTGCATCAAAGCCATCGGGAAGATCGGCGTTCGCAACGTTAACGAGAACAACCTCGTCATATGCGCGAAGCTCGTCAACCGTCTTCGGCATCTTATCAACATCATATGAATTTACGACCGTCACCTTCTTATCGGTCATAATTCCACGCAGACTTTCAGACTCATTTGCTATACTTTCAATAATGAGTATCTTGTCAAATACCTCAATATTTACGTAAGTATTAAAGCTATTGTTCTCGGTCAGAGTGTCGCCCGCGCTCTCTATTTCAAAGTTGAGCTTATGAAGTCCGGGTAGCGGAAACACAACGTCAAGCTTTATTTCCTGCACGCCTCTTGAAAGTCTGATCTCGCGAGGCTCGCCTATGATCGTAGCGTTATCGAAAACAGAAATCGTTGCCACACCCTCGTATGAGCTCTCAAGCTCGAGCTTAACCTCAAACGCCTCGCCGTGGCGTAAGGTATGCTCCGGAAGAGTCGATGAGATTATCTGAACCTCATCGCCATGCTCGTCAGGAAAATGAACTGTATCAACCTTTATTCCCGATGCAGCTACGTTCTTTATTACCCTGAGCGCCTCCGAATCGGTCTCAACACCGTCAGAGAGAAGCACGATACGCGCAGACTCAGGCTTAGTGAACAAGCTTTGTGCATAAGTAAGCGCCGACGCTATATCCGTTGCAGTGTCATCAGGCGCTTCTGCCGTAAGATAGTTGCGCAGCACCTCGTCCGTATTATCGCTTATCGGAGCGGCAAGCACCTGATTGTATCCAAAAGTAACAACGCCGAGCTTAAAGTCATCGTATGCATCCATTATTACGTCGCGTACGAAGTCGTCCTTTAAGGTGTCGGAGGCTTCGTTCGAGTTGGACTTATCCACAAGAATTATGACCTCGTTTTCCTTATTGGGAACGTCATACTGGAAGTCAATTCCCGCAAGAACGGTAATGCTAAGCAGGATCGCCGTCATATGAAGCACGATTGAAACTATACGGTTTCTGTTACGTCTGTATTTTTTGTTGCTGAGAAAATACGGGATAAGCGTAAAAGCTATCGCCGGTATAATAAGAAGGAGGAACCACGGTCTTTCAAAATTTATCGTAAAATTAAACACTTTCCTTCCTCCTTTCAGTTAGTCTCGCGCGATTTCAGCCACCACTCAACGAACATCAATGCTACAAGAGCGAGAGCGAAATAAAATACAAGATCGAGATTTGCATCTTCCAATACGGGAGGATAGTAGGGTTTCGTAAGAGAATCCTCCTCGCGTACTATATTGCTTTCGTTATCGGGGATCGTAACGTAAAATTTCTCAACCACAGGCAGACCCGATATCGGAGTCTGGGTAACCGTGTAGAATCCGGGAGCGTCTGCGGCGATAGTCGCAGGGAACTCGGTGAATGTTTCGTCCAGTCCTGCAGGTCCCTGAACCGAAAGCTCGGGGCTTCTCGAATTAAGAGTAACCGTGTCGTAAAGATCTACAACAGGTGACTCAAAGGTAGAAGGTATGTAATGCTTAATAATATTACTCATTAAAACGGGGAATTCGGGTGTTAATGCAATATTTGAATAATGCATACTGAAGGAAAACAGAACGACCTTCGATTCAGTATCGTTTTTAGCGATAACGACAGGATCGCCCTCTACGTAAAGAAGAGGAGTATATCCGCTGTCGTACGCATTGATCTTTCTATATCTGGTAACGGTAATGTTATCTGCATCGATTCCGGTCATGATCTCGTGCGAGACCCCGTCTGCATTAAGGTTTTTCTCACCCGTAAATCCTAACTGATTTCCAAGAACGAAATCCGTTCCCTTCGGCAATGTATCGGGATTTATAAGTATAACAAGACCGTCGGTAGGAAGCGTTTTCGGCATATGATGCTCAAAGATGTATATATCATATCCGCTAAGCTCAGGCTCCTTGCCGAGTCCCATCTGGATCATTTTTTCGTCATCGTGAATCTCATCTATCTCTATATCCCAGTCGTCCTTGAAGTGGTTACGAAGGCCCATAAGAGCACCGCTGACGAAATTGTTGATTTTTGTACTGTAATACTGAACCTTAAGAGGAAGAGGAGTTCCGCCGTACAGATAGAATGAGTTGTCTATCTCAAGAGCATCGTCCTCCTGCACGTAGCAGTATACGTGATCGTAAGCAAATATCTTAAGATCGGATATATCGTCTGTCTCGTCGCTTCCAAATCGAATAGTTCCGCGCTCGTTGAGGTTGAGAAGCGCGTCGTACTCAAGCTTAAGAGTGCCACCGTTAACCGTTTCAGAGGATTCGCCTGTGCCGTATACTCCGTATGCACCGTGTATTTCAAGGTAAAGCTTAACGCTGTTTACCCTTCCGTACGTTGCCGTATCAACCTCAAACCTGTAATAGTTTTCGTCGACGACTGCTCGCACGTCAAGAATTGCGGCATTCCACTCCGATATGTCTGAAACGTCATGAACAACAACCTTACCGTCGTCAATGTATTTAGTTCCCGTGTAGAGAACTACCTCTGCCTTGGGGTTTTCCTCTATCACGTCCTCAGCGAGGCGCATAGCGCCTTCTATATCAGCATTACCCCAAGTGCATTTCAGATCACCGGGAGTAACAAGCTCTGCGAGCTGTGCGGTGACAGTGTCCTGGAGAGTCGCATCTGCTCGCTGACAGATCAGAGAAGCTTCGCGTCCTGCAAGAATGACAGTAACAACGCTTCCTTCCGACATTACCTCGGTTGCAGTTGCCTCAACCTGGGCAACAGCGCGTTCAAAACGGGTTTCGCCCTCAAGCTCGGAAAACATAGATGCTGATGCATCAATAATAAGGACCTTCTCCTTGGCAGCATTTTCATCCTCGCCGTCAATATACGGTTGAGCGAGAATGAACGCGCAGGCTGTTACGATAAGCACCTGGCATATTATAAGAATGATATTGCGCAGCTTGGAGAGAGGCATTCTCTTTTTTCGGTATTTCAAGCTGAGCTTCCAGACAAACGTACTGGAAATGTATTTATTCTGGTAATTGGGCTTTATGATATATATTATCAAAAGGATAATGAGACCGATAAAGCCCAAAAATCCAAGAGGAGTAAGCCAACTCATTCGACAATACCTACCTTCAAGAGTTCTTTAAACAGCATCTTTTCGATCGGCTGATCGGTCGATACCGATACAAAGGTCGCACCGCGTGAATTGCAGAAGGAATGAATGCCCTCGACAAAATCACGCATAGCCTCCTCGTATGCCAACTGCGATGCACGGTCTATGTTTATCTTCATATTTCTGGCATCCGCAAAATCCTCGCTCTCAAGGTCGATAAGATTAACACGCCCTGTGTAAAGGGGGTCTCTCTCCTCGGGAGTGAGTATCTGAACAAGAAGGACCTGTCGCTTTTTATAAACAAGGTAGTCAACGGCACGTCGCCAATCACCCTCGGTAAAGAAATCCGAGATAATAACGGTAAGACCGTCGTTATTGCCCGTGTCCTGACATCCTATTATTGCGCGCGAAATATCAGAGCCGCCATCAAATTCAAGCTTCTCAAGCTCGCTTATCGCGCTGAAGAAAGGACTTTTACCAACTATCGTACAAAACGGATTTCTTGCCTTATCGCCGCTGATCAGATGATATGAAACCTTATCCATATTATGTACCGAGAGATATCCCAGAGCTGCCGCGGTAGCGATAGCATACTGCGCCTTGGTGGGATTGTCCTTACCAAGAGATGCGGAGCAATCTATAAATATCTGAGTATGCATCTGACGCTCGTCGGTGAACAGCTTCAAAAAGAACTTCTCAAATCGGCTGTAAAGATTCCAGTCAATACGGCGTATATCGTCACCAAGCACGTATTCACGGTAATCGGCAAATTCGACCGTCTGTCCGTACGTACGCACCAGATGCTTACCGCCGAAGAATCCCGCAAGGTCGGCACGAAGCTCTAACGACAAGGTCTCAAGCTGGCTGAAAAAACCGTCGTTTAAATACGAACCTTTCACTATTTATGACCATCGTTTCCGAAAACGGAAACTACCTTTCTTTGCAATGATTAACCTTGGCAAAGCCGCAAAGCATTTTTTCTAAAAAACTTCGGTGCGGCTGCCATCCTTTGTTTTATTCAGGCCTTTTTACCGAAAAGTCCGCGCTTCTTTGCCGTGTTCTCGTCCTCGGTGGGCTGCACCGCTTCTGCCTTCTTCTCGCTGACGATTCCGCACCTTACAGCAAGCTCATCGATTATCATCTTGATGATCTCGTCTGCGGAAACTCTCTCAGCAACAGCCTCGAAGGTGAGCTTCATACGGTGACGGAGTACGGGATATGCAAGAGAATTAACGTCGTTGTACGAAACGTTATATCTTCCGTTCATAAGAGCCTTTACCTTTGCGGCGGAGATAAGAGCCTGACCTGCTCTGGGAGATGCTCCGAGACGAACGTACTTCTTAGCAGCCTCGCTTGCGCACTCGCTGTCGGGATGCGTTGCCGAGCAAAGCATCATAGCGTATCTCATAACCTCTTCCGCAACGGGGATCTGGTTAGCGGTAGTACGCATCTCAAGAAGATCCGAGCCGTTACAAGCGGCGTCCGCAACCTCTGCCATTGTCTTCTGAGTCATATTAACGATTCCCATAAGCTCGTCAAGAGTAGGGTTCTTTACTATGATCTTGAACATGAAACGGTCCATCTGAGCCTCGGGAAGAGGATAAGTACCGTCCTGCTCAACGGGGTTCTGAGTTGCAAGCACGAAGAAGGGCTCCTCAAGCTTTCTGGACACACCCATAACCGTAACGGTATGCTCCTGCATCGCCTCAAGAAGAGCCGACTGGGTCTTGGGAGTTGAACGGTTGATCTCGTCCGCAAGAA
>JAFTQV010000013.1 GCA_017462605.1 Clostridia bacterium
CCATTCTGTGCGTTTCTTCTTTCTTCCTGAAAGCTCCGCCGGCACTGTTCTTTGCGTCGATGATCTCGCCCGCAAGTCTTTCTGCCATGGTCTTTTCTCCGCGCTTTCTTGAGAACGAAACGATCCATCTCAGACCAAGTGTCTGACGGCGCTCAGCTCTTACCTCCATCGGTACCTGATATGTCGAGCCACCTACACGGCGAGCCTTTACTTCAAGTACGGGCATTACATTTTCAAGAGCTGCCTCAAACTCTTCAAGGGGATTCTGACCCTGCTTTGCCTCTACGATTGCGAATGCATCGTATACGATCTTCTGGGCAACACCCTTTTTGCCGTCCAGCATAATGTTGTTTACAAGCTTTGTTACAAGCTTGGAATTATAAAGCGGATCCGGCAATACGTCTCTTTTGGAAATTTTACCTCTTCTCGGCACTGTACTTCCCTCCTTCATTAATAATTAGATGAAATCATAGGTACTCGAAACATTCGTTCGTTAGCGCACGACTGAGGCATTATAAACACATAATTTAAGTCTCAGACGAGCAAAACGATTGTTGTTCTACCTTTTTTGTCGCTCCCTTATTTTATTATTTCTTAGGAGCCTTTGCGCCGTACTTGGAACGGCTCTGCTTACGGTTCGCAACGCCCTGAGCGTCGAGAGTTCCGCGAATAATGTGGTAACGCACACCAGGCAGGTCACGTACTCTTCCGCCTCTGATGAGTACAACAGAGTGTTCCTGAAGGTTATGACCGATTCCGGGAATGTAAGTGGTTGCCTCAAGTCCGTTTGTAAGTCTTACTCTGGCGATCTTTCTAAGAGCAGAGTTAGGCTTCTTAGGGCTTGTTGTGGATACCTTTGTGCATACACCTCTCTTCTGAGGCGAGCTCAAATCCGTGGGTACGTTGTTAAGAGTGTTAAAGCCCTTCTGAAGCACAGGTGCTTTGGACTTATATGTCTTATCTTTACGTCCCTGTTTGACAAGCTGATTAAAGGTTGGCATCTTTTTCCTCCTTCTTCTTAAATTATGAGTTTATATACAGCAGGGCATTTCTGCCCGCAACTGTCGGTATTTTGAGTTTGATTTTCATTTTCAGCGGGCATAGTTATAGCTAATCCGCGCACAAACACGATTTATTATAACATCATTATTATCTTTTGTCAAGGATGATTATTTTTGAGCCAAAATTTCTCCCTATTGTACAATTTCGCAAAAGTATCGGCTACTTTTATTTGTACTATTTTACTCAAATAAACAAGCGTAAAAACCGACCCCAACTCAACACAGCCGGGGTCGATCTTAAAATTAAATCATATTATTTAAGCGTTTACTGTTTCGCTTTTTTCGTCGGTAAGAAGACTTCCGTCTTCTCTCTCTACTGCCACATTATTATAGCAAGCAAGACCTGTTCCCGCGGGAATAAGCTTACCGATAATAACGTTCTCCTTGAGTCCGAGAAGATTATCCACTTTACCTCTGATAGCAGCCTCAGTAAGAACCTTGGTCGTTTCCTGGAAGGATGCTGCTGACAGGAAGGAATCTGTCTGAAGCGCCGCCTTGGTAATACCAAGAAGAACTGGCTCTCCGACTGCCTTGCGGAGCTCTGTTTCTCCTGCGTCGATCCTTGCCTGGATAGCATTGTTCTCTTCCTCGAAATCACCCACTCCAATAACGGATCCGAGAAGAAGCTCTGTATCTCCGCTGTCCTCTATACGAATACGTCTTGTCATCTGACGCGCGATGATCTCTATATGCTTGTCATTGATATCAACCGACTGGCTACGGTATACTCGCTGAACCTCTTTGATGATATAATCATATACTTCATCAAGGCCGTTGATACGCATAATATCCGCGGGACTCTTGAAGCCTTCGGTCATTGCCTGACCGAGAGTTACGTGATCTCCGCTTTCCACGATCAAGCGCAAGCCGTAGGGAATCTGATATTTGACCTGCTCGCCTGTCTCGTCTGCAGTAATAGTGATCTCATGGAGAGTACCGGTCTCATTAAGCGATACTTGAATAGTTCCCGCTTTTTCAGCCATAACCGCTGCCTTCTTAGGATTACGGGCTTCAAGAAGCTCTTCAACTCTGGGAAGACCCTGTGTAATATCCGAACCTGCGACACCACCGGAGTGGAACGTACGCATCGTAAGCTGTGTACCGGGCTCACCGATAGACTGTGCTGCGATGATACCGACGGCTTCACCTACATTTACAGACTTACCGGAAGCAAGGTCAGCTCCGTAACAGTGCGCGCATATACCGTGCTTTGCGTGACACTGAATAACAGAACGGATATATACCTTTGTTATGCCTGCTGCAACGATCTTCTTTACATGAGCATCGGTAAGCATTGTATCGTCTTCGGCTATGACCTCACCCGTATTGGGATCGACCACCTCACCGATAGTATATCTGCCAAGAAGTCTATCCTCAAGAGGCTCTATAACATCGGTTCCGTCATAGATAGCACTTACCCAAGCACCCTTGGTAGTATCACACTTCTCTTCTCTTACGATGACCTCCTGAGATACATCAACGAGACGACGGGTAAGGTAACCCGAGTCCGCCGTACGAAGCGCCGTATCCGAAAGGGATTTACGCGATCCACGGGCACCGATAAAGTACTCGAGGATATTAAGACCTTCACGGAAGTTAGATTTAATAGGAAGCTCCATCGTTCTTCCGTTTGTAGCGAACATAAGTCCACGCATACCTGCGAGCTGACGCATCTGGTTGATAGATCCACGGGCTCCCGAATCACTCATTATCTTGATCGGGTTATAGGTATCGAATCTGCGCTGGAGAGCGTCGGTAACATTCTTTGTGGTCTCATCCCAGATCTTAATAACGCTGTTATAGCGCTCTTCGTCTGAGAGCCTGCCTCGCTCGTAGTACTTTCTTATCGTTTCCACTTTTGCCTCTGCCTCGGAAATAAATGTCTTTTTCTCCTCGGGTATCTTCATATCGTATACCGAAATTGAGAACGAAGCTCTGGTGGAATACTTGTAACCGATCTCCTTGATGTTATCAAGCATATCGGCGCACACGGACGTACCGTGATACTTTATACAGTTATCAATGATCTTACCAAGGTTCTTCTTCTTTACGACCTCTGTTATTTCAAGGTCGAATTCATGCTCGGGATTACTTCTGTCCACAAATCCGAGGTCCTGCGGCAAGCAACGGTTGAATATAAGACGTCCGAGCGTTACAGAACCCTTGTCAGACATAACGACTCTGTTTTGTCCATTTTCGTCTCGTTCGAGACCGATCATGCGCTTTTCCTCTTTGCCGTCAACGATCCTTGTGTGTCTGATCGCTATAGGTGCATGGAGACCGAGCTGACCGTTTTCATAAGCCATAACAGCCTCATCGAAGTCGCGAAGTATCATTCCTTCTCCGGGCTCACCGGGCTTACTCATAGTCAGGTAATAAGATCCGAGGATCATATCCTGTGTAGGAACGGTAACGGCGCGTCCGTCTGCGGGCTTAAGAAGGTTATTAGCCGAAAGCATGAGGAATCTTGCCTCTGCCTGCGCTTCGGTAGAAAGCGGAACGTGTACAGGCATCTGGTCACCGTCGAAGTCGGCGTTAAACGCGGGACATAC
>JAFTQV010000014.1 GCA_017462605.1 Clostridia bacterium
ACGTTTTACCGCAAGGTAAAACATTTCACTTTCCAATCGGAAGAAAAATGCCAAAAGCACTTATGACAGACGATTTTTATCGTTCATCACAAGTGCTTTTTTGCTATTTAATTAAAAACTGCGTTGTCGGACGTCAGCAAAAGTGAGGCGACCCCTTTGGATCTTAATATTATTTTTAATATTTGACTTGCATTAATCTGCAGTAAGTCCGGAACGTTCGATACCCTGAACAAGGTAGTTCTGGCAGAATACGTAAAGAATAACCAGAGGAGCTATTATCATAAGCTTCCATGTATTCTCCATAAGAGTTTTTACCATAGGCTCAGCTTCAGCAATCTTTACGTGAGTTGTTGTAAACTGAGGAATGATACCCATGATCGGGATCTTATATGTCGCCGCGTCAACCAACTTGTTTACGTAGAAGTTATCGAGCCACTGCCACGAGAACGCGAAGATAAATACTGTGATCAGCATCGGTACCGACAGAGGAATAATTACCCTTACAAATGTACGGAATACTCCCGAGCCGTCCATGTATGCAGACTCTTCAAGCTCATTCGGAACTCCGCTGAAGAACTGACGAAGCAGGAAGATATACAGACCGTTCTTAAATCCAAGTCCTGTGACCGACATGATCATAAGAGGCCAGAACGTACCTGTAAGGCTGATACCTGTTGAAGTCCACTTCATTGCCTTACTAAGATTTTCGGAGACAATGTTGATGTTGGCAAGGAACTCATTGGTGTAGTTGAACTCACCGAAATTAAGTCCGCCACCTGCCAGGAACTTGAATATACCGAGTATATCAAACTTCGAGAAGTAGGTGTACATTGTGTTTCCGAGTGTTGCGTGAGGTATTACCATCGTAACGATAACCGCAAGGAATATATACTTACCTGCTTTGAACTTGAACTTTGCAAGTCCGTACGCTATAAACGCGCAGGTGAATGTCTGCAGGATCGCCGTAGCGCCCGAGATCATAAGTGTATTGAGGAATGTCGTTACGTAGTTACCTTGAAGGATAGCTAATTTGTAAGTGTTAAGTGTCCAGTTCTTAGGAATAAGGATAACCGTTGCATCGATAAGATCCTGCTCTGCCATAAACGATCCCATGATCTGTGCAAAGAAGGGATATAAAACGATGTACGAAACTCCGACGAGAAGAACCAATCTGAAGACATACCAGATCACTTTTTGGAGGAAGAAGGTAGACAAAAACTTTGCTTTAAGTCTTTCCTTGAGAGGAGTTCTTTCAAAATCAACCTTGATCCTGTTTTTACTCTCTCTTTTTACCTTTGGAGTGTTGTCAATATTTTGTACGTTATTCATTTTCTTACCTCCTTAATCACGTCTTTGATAGAACACAAATGTGGAGATCAGACCGGATACTACTGCCAAGATGGCAATTACCACTAAGAAATACGTCCAATACATTGCATCTGTTACGCCTGCCTGCTGGTTTGCTCCCTTAATAAAGTTCATAGTTGAGTTAGTAAGGAAGGAGTCGATTATTGTATAAACTGCGTTAACCAGAATCATGGGGCTTATCATTGGGAAGGTGATCTTCCAGAATGTCTCCCATGTGGACGCGCCGTCTATCTGACACGATTCATATATCGCAGGAGAGATAGACTGAAGTCCCGCAAGAAATATCAGCATCTGTACGCCCGAACGGTTTACTATCGCGAAGATATTGTTAATGAGCTGTGTAACGTACTTTGCAAGTCCCTGTCCTACCATGAGGTTTGAGAAGAGCATCTGAACGTCCATTACAGATACGATATCTTCCGTAGCATTCTGTGCGCCGTCGTCAAGTCCGGCTTCACCCATTCCTTCCATATTTCCTGTAAATCCGCTTGCCATAATACCTGTTGAAAGAATTACGGGAACGAAGAAGATCGCACGGAAGACTGCTCTGCCCGCCATCTTCTGGTTAAGGATAACTGCCATAAACAGTGAGAATATCAGTATAGCAGGTATGTCTATTACCATCTGCTGAAGACCGTTGAATATACTTGCAACGAATGTCTCCTCGCCGACGACGACCTCAGAAAATGCTTTCTGATAGTTTTCCCAACCAACGAATACGTATTTTGTGTTATAGAATGTCGATTTGATAGACTCAAACACGATGGGAAGGTAAATTCCTATAAAGCCTATGAGAAAAGGCATTACGAATATCCAACCGGAACGAGCCTTTATTCTGTCAAGAGAGCGAGTTTTGCGCTTCTTTGCAGGCTTTTCCGCTTTATTATTAACTGTTGTAGTCATTTATTTCTTCCCCCTTTCTCAGTGTTTGATCTCGACGAAGCCGAAGCCCTCGACGGTATATGTCTGACCGTTGTACTTAACTGTTACGTCAAAGAAGTTGTAGTTAAGGATGAAGGAAACCTTTGCTTCGTTATCGTTTCCGTTCTTTCCACCGTATGTTACGAGAACGATATTACCGTTGTCGTTGGTATACTTGGTATACTCATAATGATCATCTGTGTCGGTCTCGGTGTCACCGTCATCAGCTTCCTTGTAGAAGTTCTCAAGGCCTGCCTGGTTAGCGAAAACGTTTAGTGAAACTATATTTTCAAAATAACGCTCAGCTACCTCAAGAATATACTTCTGACCCTGGCTGGGCTCGGTTTCTGTTCCGTATATTTCAACGAATGTATCCTTGATAAGACCGTAATTCTTCTCAACCTCTGCCTTGATCTCATCGTTATATGCGGAAGGATCGACAAACTCGGGATAGAGATTGTTAATGAGCGCATCATATGCGATCTGAGCCTTTGCCATATAAGTAGCTGCCTCAACTATATCAGTCGCGAAGCCCTTCATAGCATTAGTAATGTATCCGATGTCGGAATTGAGAGCTGTGATCTTAGTATCGCTTGTGAGCTTGTTGAGTGCATCCTGTGCATCCTTAAGTTCGGCAGCAAGTCTTTCCTGCTCTGCAAGCTGTGCATCGGTAGGCTTGTTTCCACCGGCCAAAACCTCTGCGTCGTATGCAGCTGTTGCGTCCTCTACGACCTTACGAGCCTCAACTATAAGCTGTGCATGTGTCTTTCCGTCGCTGTTCTTGGTCTCAAAAACGCTTGCATAGTTCTTCTTGAAGTTCTCATACTTAGGTGCAAAGCTTTCAAGAGATGCATTTACCTTGTCAAGAAGTCCAACGGTATCTTCGTAAAGACCGTGTCTTATATATCTGATCGAATCGATAGTGGTTATTCTGTTCGCCTCGATCTGAGCTGCCAGAAGCTCTTCTTTAAGCTTCTCTGCTGCTTCCTTATCCGCAAGTGCCTCGTCCTCATCGGGTACACGCTCACCTATAAGGAACTGGTGGTCGATGATAAGATCAAGCTGAAGATCCTTGAGCAAGTCGTTAACGGTTGTGTATCTTTCAACAAGCTCTTTTACCCAGATCTCATAGATTACAGAGTAATACTGGCTGAACTCTTCGTCTTCTTTAAGAAGCTCTGTGTTCTTATAGGAAAGTACGAAATAAAGTCCGCTACCGTTTTCGATTGCCTTAAGCATTGCGTAACCGATATTTCCTTCCATATTCATGGGAGTTCCGGCGAACTGAACGTATCCGTGAAGAACCACTCCTGCGAAAGGAACCGAGTTACTTGCTTCAACGTAACGGCTCGAGTCTACGGGCGCGTTTATCATGTGGTCGATATAACCCCAAGCATAAGCGTTTGCGCTGTCTGCCATTACGTTTGCATAATCTCTGTCGATCTTCTCGAACAAAGACTTGGTAAATGCTTTTGTATCCTCACGGTTGTAAGGCTCATCCTCGTCGAAGTCCGAGTTGAGGTCGGAGCCGAGTGTCGAGAGAGATATACCGATAGGATTGTATTCGAGATATTCCTTGCTTACCTTATCATAGAAGTACTCAAAGCGCGATGCAGAGATCGCAAGCTCGAAGTAGCTTGTATATGACTGCCTGGTAACGCTGTAATACTGCTTACTGATAAAGCGGTCATCAATGGATTTTACAAGGTCTCTCGAATTGTTAAGTCCGTCGAACATCTTTGTTCCGAACATATCTGCGTATACAAAGTCGAAGTCAACGTAAACGCCGTAGCCTTCGTTCTTTGCATCTTCAAGAAGCTTTTCAAAGCCCTTCTTGCCGCCGACCGATTTCTCGATCTTGAATTTGTAAGGTACGGAGGAGTCCATACCGCCATTGTAATAGCCTGTAAGCTTGAAGTTTACGTTCTTTACTCCCTGTGTTGAAAGCTGATCGTACATTGCCTGAATATCTTCAAACGATGTCAGAGCGACCTTCTTATTTACGGGGATAGAAAGGACCTTTTCGATAGTATCTACCGCACCGAATGTCTCAATGTAGAGCGGAACGCCCTCGGGATTGATATCTGCTTCGGTAAGTCGGGTCAGAACTGCCTTCTGCTGATCCTCGGGAAGATCCTGAGTACCGGTAGAATAAGGAGATGTGAGATATGCGCGGTATGCGGTTGCCATTCCCAGCCAGCTTGCATCGTAGAACTCTTCAACATTGCTCTTCTCTGCGGTCTTCGGGTCTGTCAGCATAATATAACGGATCTTATAGTCATCAACGTATTTACGTTTCGAAAGAACCGTTACAGAGCTGTTTGAGCCAACCGAAACTGCGTCTGCAAGCACGTATGTATCCTTCGGCCTCGGATTTACCTGAATATATACCGAATTGTACTTACATCTTGCACCGTCGTGGCTAAGCTTTATCTGTGCAAGCGCTTCACCCGCTTCAAGGATAGCAACGAAGCCTTCGCTGATCTTTTCGGTGGATACTGCGCTTGTCGCATCGACAACAGGATTGTCTTCTACGATACCGAAGACAGGATATCTTATGATCTCCTGATGCTTTATCTCGGTAACTGTGTGATATGCGTAGTCTGCTCCGTAGATACTACCCATAATAGTGTGTCCCTTACCGTCGTTGAGGTCCTCAAACTTGAAGATCGCGCCCGAACCGTCGGGGAAGAAGGTGTATCCTGTGTTTTCATTGGAGCCGGCTCCCATATAAGGAAGTATCGAGATGTTATTGAGCTGATATTCAGCCTCGTTAAATCTGATACCGTTAGCGGGAAGTCTTACTGTAAGACCCATTTCGTCCAATCTGTACTCAAGTGCCATTTTGAAGAGTGCGGGAGCTCTGTCTGCAGATGCATACTTTGTCAGATCATGGTCAAATTCCAGATCGTCGAAGGTATACAGCGGGCAGTGAGTTCTTACCATCTTCTCAACGAATCTGAGCTCAGCTGCAGACTCACCCGAATATACGAAGACTGCCATCATCTTGCCCTGGTAAAGCTCTTTAGTGATCGGATAGCTTATCTGCATCTCCGCGAGCTTACGGGGAGTGATATCAATTGCGTTCGGGTCCTGAAGTGTATAGAAAGTGATAAATCTGTTGTAGTCAAAAGATCCCTTTCCTGCGCCCTGACCGTAATTTGCATTAAATCCGAGGTATCCCATATCATCAAAGATATCTCTCATGATATAAGGATTGCCCTCATCGTCTACAACGGGATTTCCTGCCTTATCAAGGATAGTACGGTTGTCTTCTCTGCCAAGAATGTCTTTACGCGACTTACCTGTAGTCTCGCAAAGGCTCTGGATCATAGGCTCGATGATCTTTTCGATCATTCTTTCCTTTTCGATCATACGGGGAACGAGATACTTTGTATCTTCACGGCCTATGGTATATTCTACACGAAGACCGTTTCTGATGTTTTTAACATCGATCTGACCGTTCATTGCAGCCTGTTCAAAGCTGTTGAAGAGCTTTGTGTTGCCGTTATCAACGTAGCTTACTATGATCTGTGACATAAGGTCATATTTGGTAACGTTGGAGTGAGCGGCGTTTGAGGAAGCAATGTCAACGGGGTTAGTAAAGAGTGCCTGACCTGTCGTTGAATTTACGGTAGCTACCTCTCCTGTAAACTCATCCACATAGAGCTTGTAGCCATCCTTTTCATACGCCAATGTCATGCTTTCCAGCTTTGCTTCGTTTGAAGTAAAAGCGTTGTCAGCATTGAGATACTGCATTACGGTTTCTTTGTAGTCTATTTCCTGAGTTGTGGTATCTTCTACATATACCGGATCAAGTGCCGCACCTGCTTCGATTGCAAGTGTACCGATAAGTAACATAACAGCCAGAATGGCAGATAATATTTTTTTCATAATTATTATTTCTCCTTTCTTTCTGTAATGCTACATTCGGTATCTTAGCTCGACAACGATGTTGGATATAAATCCTACGATCTTCGAGAGAAGTGTCGAGAACAAGCATACTATAAACATAATGAATACGACACCGATGATGGTTCCCGCTGTTGTTATGAGGTTCTTTGACATCGTATAGTCGTGAGTTACCATCATACCGATGAACACGAGCATACACATATAGATAAGTCCGAGGACCTGGATAAATCCGAGAAGATCCTTTTCCTCAAATGTAACGAAGTTGGATGCTATGGTTGTCGGTATAATTGTGAGCGGGATAGGAAGAAGCGAATAAGAAACTGCTACGAATACGTCCTTAAGGCTTCCTTCACCGTCGAACAGTGTAGTGAGACACCAGTTTGCTATCGTCCAGAGAGCAACGGTAACTACTACGCTGATCACCCAGGTTATAGGGGAGCTTACTCCCTGTCTGGGGCTTACTATATATCCTTCACCGATCGACTGATACCAATATGAAAGCACTGTTATACCGATGAATACCAGCGACGCTCTTACAGAGCCTCGTTTTTCGTGCTTCAAATCCCAGAATCCGTCAAACGGGTGGAACATAACGTGGAATACGTACAAAAGCTCTTCCTTAAATGTTCTCTTTGTGGTCTTAAGTGACGTTTCTTTATTCACTCTTGCCGCATACTTCATAAACTTGGAGATCACGAAGATAAGAACTATAAGAACTACGGGGATAAGAAGTATAAACTTTCCGATCCATTCCTTTCTTATTTCCTGATAAGAAAGCGAATAGTTTTCAACGTCATACGCTGTTTTGAAATATTCCAGCGATTTTTCGTATCCGGTAACGCCCTCTTCAACTTCCTTTGCGCCCGTTCTGTAGTACGCCTTACCGATACCTACGTACGCCGCGTCAAAGTTGGAGTTTCTCTTAAGCACCTCTGTCCAGTCGTCTATTGCGAGGTCGAAACGACGCTCGTTCTGATGTGAAAGTGCCTGAATAAGAATGTTACCGTAATCGGTACGGGAAAATACCGTAAAGCTCTTGGAGTCACCCTTATCAAGGAGAAGCATCTTTTCGCCCTGATATGTAACTGCCGCAAGAGTCATGATATTACCCATCTGTGAGCCTTCGTCTCCGAACGCGAAGAGAAGGTTTCCGTCGAAGTCATAGGTGAAGACCTTCTGTCTTTTGCTGTCTATGATCGACCATGTGCTTTCTGGACCTACTGCAACGTCGGTAACTACAGAGGGGCTTCCGCCTGCTTCTATAGTTTCCTCGTTTTCATCATCGTCTTCGTATGTTACGAGAACGTCGATCTCACCTGCGGGGGGCCAGAATCCGTTTCTTCTCATGATCTCCTCACCCGAAGCGTTAAGCAGCTTTACAGGAGAGTTATCACCTGTAGTAGCCTTCGAGGTAATAGCGGCGATCTGAGCAGACGCGTCAAGCTCGCTGGTGGTTACGTAGATAAATCCGTCATCTGTGATAGTGATGTTGTTATATGCAGTCGAGGTAAGAGCCTCTGTCTGCTCTCTCTGCTCGTCTGTCATAAAACGTCTCATAAGTATCTGCCAGGGAGAAGCTGTAACCTTCTGAGCACCGATGAATTTTGTGAATTCACCCTCAGCGGTCATTACTATGATACCCTCTGTTGTCGACTCGGAAACTACGAAGAGTCTTCCGTACTGGTCGACCGAGAGAGCTACCGGCTTATAAAGAGCGTTTTCATCAAACAGCTCACTTTCGGGCTGGTCAATGATCCTTGCGAACGAACCGTCCTTATTGAATACAACGATTCTGTTCTTACCGGTATCACAAACGAAGATCTCGCCCTCTTCAACAAGCTCGCCCTCAAAATATTTATCTTTTGTGATAAATACGCCGCTGGGATTGGTAAGCTCATCGTTTACTCCGTACTGGTTGATAAACTCGGAAATATATCCGTAATTTACACCGTCGGACGATACGTCAGCTCTCAGCTTGTAATATCTGTCAAGACAGATAACTCTGTTCGTTCCGTAGTCAACGACGTAGACGTTTTCATGTTCGTCGACCTCGAGGTCACGGGGGTCAGAGATAAGGTTTTCTTCATCAAATCCCATATATGTCGAATCGACTATAAGAAGGGGGGTATATGCATCGGGAGAATGAAGTGGGGTTCCGTTGATAGAATATGTGTATGTCTGGTACGGTCTTGATGCGGCGAGGGGCAGCGCTGCTACCATCAGGACAGCAAATACAGCACATATTATTTTAATAAGCTTTTTCATTGTTGTCCTCCTTTTAGTCTTTCATTCCGCTGGATCCCATCGTTTCGATAATGTTAGACTGTGAAACGACGAATACAAGAAGCGGTACCATCATCATAATGATCGTGGATGCAGCTCCTGCGCCCGAACGCTTGATACCGCCGGCGAGGATCTGACCGATCGCATAGTTGAACGATTTGAGCTGCTCTGAATGGATGTATATCGACGAGCCTGCATTCCAGAGTCCCTGGAACGAGTAGATTATAAGTGTCAGCCACGCGGGCTTAACCATAGGCATCGCGATCTGCCAGAAAATTCTGAGCTCTTTTGCACCGTCAAGTCGAGCACTCTCGAGAACGGCATCTGTAACTGCGGAATCCATAAACTGCTTCATCAGGTAAAGTCCCATAGTAGTACAGAACGCGGGAACGATTATTGCCCAATATGTATCTACCATTCCGAGGAAGCTCATGATGATAAAGTTTGTGATAGCTGTTACGGTTGAGTGGAACATAAGAGATGTTCTAACGAGCTTGAACATTCCCTTCGCGCCGGGGAAGCGGATCTTCGCGAACGAGTATGCCGCAAGTGACGAGAAGAAGAGGTTACCTGTTGTACCTACTATCGAGATAAATACTGTGTTAAATATGTATCTTGAGAAGGGTACCCAAGAGGTGTCCATAAGTGAGAACAGGTCTCTGTAGTTATCAAGTGTGGGTTTTCTTACTATAAATCTCGGGGGGAACATGAACAGCTCATCAAGAGGCTTGAGAGACTGACAGATCGCATATATCATAGGAAGGAACATGAATGCTCCGAGAAGCACGAGCATAAATGTAATTCCGAAATCTCCTCCTGCGGATCTGTTGAGGACAACTTTATGTTTTCTTGTTCTTAATCTTGCCATATCACTGTCCTACCTTTGAAATCATTTTCGTTACGAGCATGTTTGCACCGATCATTATTACGAAGAGCACGACCGCGATAGCCGAAGCGTATCCGACCTCAAATCTCATTCCGTAATAGTCGTTAAGATGGTGCATGATCGTATGCGCCTTATACTCGACCGAAGGATATCCGCAGAGCGCGGTAACTACGTCACCGAAGCCGAATGCACTGGTTATCGAGAGGATAGCACCGAACATAAGCTGCGGTTTCATACTCGGGAGTGTTACGTACCAAAGCTCCTGCCATCTGTTGCGAAGACCGTCGACCGCGCCTGCCTCATAAAGCGAACGGTCAACGCCCTGGAGTCCTGCGATAAAGGAAAGGAACGCAGTACCGAGCGACATCCAGAGAGCAACTACGATACAAAGGGGCATTACCCATTTTTCGTTTTGGAAGAAGATTATTTCTTTATTTATAATTCCGAGCTTCAAGAGCCATGCGTTTACCCATCCGTAGGAGTCGCCCGAGAACAGGGTCGCCCAAATGGTGTAAACCTGACCTGAGATCGAAGGTGCGTAGAAGATAAGTGTTACAACTGCTCTTATACGGGGGGACAGGTCATTGATGAACCACGCTACCATAAACGACATGATATATGATACAGGTCCAACGATTATTGCAAATACGAATGTGTTCTCGCAAGCGGTCATAAACAGGTCGTCGTCAAGGAACATTCTTTCGTAGTTCTTGAACCACACAATTTCGGGCCACTGAAGCAAGTTAAAGTCAGTGAAGCTGATAACTATCGAAAGAACGACGGGCAATACGGTGAACAGAGTGAAGAGGAGCATAAACGGTGCGACCATAGCATAGCCTACACGGTTTCTCTTCATCTCTTTCCATGTCCACTGCAGCATCGTCATATCCTTGCGCGCTACCGCTTTTTTTGCTGCCGTTTTTGCTGACATTGTTTTTCTCCTTATTCTTTATTTTGTTCGAATTTCTACATTAATTAAAATACTACGTCGTAGGATTCAAGAGCCGCAACAGCATCCTCAAGCTTTGAGATAGCTGTTCCGTACTTGGTAGCATCCGCGTTCTTAAGACTTTCTATAGCGGCCTTAAGCTCTGCCATATAGTCATCTTCAACACCCGACTTTGTATCTGCGGGAGCGTCATTTATCGTCTTAATAACGGCATCAACGAGCTCTGCGTTTGCGCCTTCAAGAGAGTTAAGATTTTCTCTTGCTTCTTTGAGTCGCTTATCTGCGAGAGTTTCACCGAGCGAAAGCGTTTCAAGTCCGAACTCTGCGCGCTTTCTGGTGATCTCTTTGTTTATTGTATTAATGTAGCCAAGGATCTCATCGGTAGGAACCGCCATATCATCGTATGCCGCGAGGAATGCGAAGTTGGTGTAACGCGATACGATATATGCACCGGGATAGTTGGGAACCGATGCAAGATTTGAGAACTGCTTCTTGATCTCGGTCAGCTCTGCGTCTGTCCAAGTAAGCTCATCAAGAGCGTTCTGGTTAGCGGTTGCGTGCTTTGCGGAGTCACCGAGAATAGCGACCATTTCGTTGGAGTATGCTGCCTGACAGTCTGCGTCTGTCTGCCACTTCATAAATGTCCAAGCTTCGTCCTGCTTATCGGTTCCGCCTATCATACATACAGCGGTTACTGTAGATACCGACGCGTTGTTGATCTTACCGTCAACGCCTTCTGTTCCGGGAACCGGGAAGAACTGCCACAAGCCTCTGATCTCGGTCGCGAATACGACGAGAGTATTGTATGTCGCACAGTACGAGCCGATACCAATAGGCATCTCACCCGTTCTGAAACGGTTTGCAAAGTTATATTGGTAGGGGAAGGAATATTTTGTGTACATATTACACATCTTGGTAAATGCCTCAAGTCCTACGTTGGAGTCGAGGTTTATTCTCATACCTTCGTCAGCGAAGAGTGTTCCGCCCATCTGGTAGAGATAGATGTTGGTATCGGCTGTAAGACCGATCTCCATGTTGTTAGCTTGGAGCTTAGGAAGTGCTTCAAGCAGGTCATCCCATGTTTTCGGGATCTCGACGTTAAGGTTTGCAAGAATATCAAGTCTTGTAAACATCATCGGGAAGTCCTGAGTTTCGGGCAGACCGTAGTAATGAGGATTGCCCTGCGCGTCATCAAGTCCGAGAACGAGCATTGCAGCCTCTGAGAAGTTCGCCTCTGTAAACGCTGTGAACTCTTCTGCACGAGGAGTATAAACGTCCTCAAGCGCACCTCTTATCGCGTAGTTGATTATATCCGACTGACCGAGACCGATATAAACGTCGGGTCCCTTCTTAGCAAGTATTGAGGGAAGGAGTGTTCCCGCTGCAACGAGCTTAAGGTCAACGGTAATATTGTGATTCTTTGTGAAATCGTTATTGATAAGAGTTCTTATAACCTGAGACTGGTCACGACCGTATGCAAGCCATACCTCAAGCGACTCCTCAGAAACATCCTCTTCGGTAAGAGCACCCATATGGTTGTAATCTCTGAAGAAGCTCTGGAAGAAGCTGGAGAGCTCGTGCCAGAGAGATGCCCAGAAGCCTGCCTTTGCGGGGGGCAGAGGAGCTTCGGTTCCCTGCACTACTATGTAGTCAAGGAGAACGGGCTGTGTCTTCGCGTCGGTGATCCATGTACCGAGAGTACCGATATAGTTTTTAAGTCTTTCGAGGTTTCTCGCAACGTCGTCTTCGTCTGTTCCCATCTCATTGAGAAGCCAAGCAACTGTGTCAAGCGTTGCGGCGTTGTCACTCTTTTCACCTGTGAGGGCGGTCAGCTCTGCAGAGATAGCATAAAGCTCTCTGGACTGACGGATAAGAGAGATCATCGTTTCGGGCATTACTCTGAAGAAGCCGTAGTCACGGTACTGGTCGGGGGACGTACCTGTGAGCTTTATAATATTAAGGTAAGCTTCGTTGATCTCAGCAAGCGATGTCTGAACACGGCTTACGATATCACCCATTGCGCCGAGAGTTACCTCAAATTCGACTGTATATGTAACGCCCGCCTCAAAATAGAGCTTGACTTCCTGCGCGTTTTCATTTTCATCGAGGAAGTAGAGCGTTTGTGCCTGCCATGCGTCGGAATATCCGAATCTGAGCTCGGTTGCTTCCGCATAAGGCAGCCCGTCATAGTAGCCGAGGGCTCCGGGCTCAACGCCTTCACCGCTGTATACGTACAGAACTCTTGACGAATACATACCGTCGAGAAGGTGCTGTCTGAATCTTGCGGCGATCTCATAAACGCCAGAGTTTTCAACAGTAAAGCTGTATCTTACCCACTGTCCTGCGACCTGCCACTTATCGCCGCCGAGAGTATTAAGGAGCTGTGCCTTAGTGCTGCTGGGGCTGGTGAGAGGAGAGGTACGGTCCTCTACTGCATATATGGTCTGCGAGGATGTGGAGAGAGGATGCTCAGCCTCGAGCTTTATCGAGCTTGTTCCGCTCACAACGCCCGCCTGCTGGTAGCTGTCCATTACGTCCTTGTAGGAATTCTCTTCCTCGATCTTACAAAGCGTGATAGACTTAATAGCAACGTGCTCACTCACCGCATCAAGCGAGAGGAGTCTTTCACCCTTTTCAAGCACGAACTGGAAGGGCTCCGGGCTGAAGCCGTCAACGTCCTTAAACGTATACGTTCTCCACTCGGGTACCTGCTCCATGTTAGGTCTGAGCTGGTTTCCGTAAATATCCTTTTCAAACTCTTCTACAGGAACGAACACCTCTTCGCTATCGGGATCATTGGGATCGAGCTTTGTGTAAACACCGTTCTTGTAGATCTTAGACATCGTAAGGAATCTTGCCTCTGAGAAGGGCACTTCCTCATCGATCTTGAATATACGTGTGATAGACGTATTTTTTGTGCTTCTCACAGGATAGTAGTCTATCTTGATCGTATATCTTGCGGTCTCCGGAATATTGACCTTCCAGGTGACAGAGCCACTGCTGGGAAGATATACCGCCTCAATACCTTCATAGGTATCGATAATAACTCCGTCAGCGTCGGTATGGTCGGTATCGTAGTCAACACCGTTTATAACGATGCTTTCCTTCGCTTCACCGACAGTCCATATAGGCTGACCGTTGTCGTCGCGTTTTATGCTGCCGTCGTCATTCTTCTCGTAATAACCGTCTCTGTACTCATTGTACGAAATAGCACCGAGCAGATCTTTCATCGACTCGATAGTCGTGTCGGTCAAAGAATCCGATGAGGCGCCGGCAGAAACAGTACCGCCGAGAAGCAAGACAAAAGTCAGCAAAAATGCTGCAATTCTTTGGAATTTTGTCCTCATAATTCCCTCCTACATAAATTGTTCGATAATTAATGGGCAAAAGCCCGAACGCTCACGCGTCATTGAGGTTGTCCCTGCAAAAATGTCGCGCGAAACGCTAAGCATTTCTACATCAGATACACCGCCCACACGCTCGCGCGCCTTTACTTTCACCGAAAAACTCCCAATAAAAGCAAAAAAACCGCCCACGGATCGGGCTTCAGAACACCTAATATAAAGATGCTTCGTTTTTTGGATGATGTAATGATACCACAAATCACCCCATTTTGTCAAGAACGCCAATATTAATATTAATATGAAAACATTGATGTCCAAACGGGGTGTTTTTTTCTTTTGAGGAGTCAAAATTCGCCCGACAAATTTAAAAATCATTCATTTTTTGTCATTATGCCAAAGCCGCCTTTTTTGCAGTAAATTATATTTACCACAAATTCGCGTTTTTCTTGCTTCCCGACTCAAAAGCCTCGACTTTTTGTCAACTTTTATCAGTGCTTTTGAGAATATTTTTTCTTCGGGTAAATATTTTTTACCTCGTTTTTCGCTGTTCCTATTATTTCCAATTGAGCTTATTTTCCGAGGCTTTGTCTAATTTACACAATTTTTGAACGACTTTTTCTACATTCGCAACATATAAATTTTTTCTCGTTTTTCAGACATTTATTTCCATATTTTTCTTATTAAATTGTTTTTATTTACATTTATTTACTTTTTAGACATAATGTTTCATTTTTGCATATTATTATCATATTAGCCGTCCATGACTTCAAAATTCCCGCCGATCCACTGCAATTTTGGGCATCGGCGGGATGTAAAAATATCCGTTTATACTATCAAATATCTGACGCCCGAGAGAGCCGAGCTGTCATCGGCACCGGAAGCAAGATCTATCCCATTGTCGGAAGCGGTTTCGGCGAGTGGGGCGTGATATTTTTTCGCAACGCTCCAAAGGCTATCGTCACCGTCGGGATAGCAAACGGTAATTCCGCCGTTTTTAGCTGTAATGTGCTCCGAAAGGCTCACAGAGGACACTGTATCCGCTGTATTTTCTCCAAGCACCGAATATGCCAGCGCTATCTCGCACTCGAAGGTAAGCTTTTCGCCGTCACATCTCACGCGAGGCTCTATCGCCTGAGCGTTTCCGACAAATCCCGTCGGCTCCGAGGCAAAGCTCGCGCACTCCATTTTGAAAGGAAGCTCCGCACTGCCGCCGAAAAGCTCTGTGTTTCCGTCCGCGCCGCCCGTAAGAATCATATCGAATGAAACCTTTCCGCACATCATATATTTTCCCTTGTTCTCGTCGTATTCGAGCTTTTCAATCGCCGCGTCGGCGCAAACGTCGACCACTGACACGATACCGCCCTCGGGTACTTTTATGTAAGTTTCGGCATTTTCGGACGCATTGAAGGTCATATTTGAGTTTCCGCAGCCGAGAGCTATCGGCAAGCGGTAGCGCTTGCGCTCACATTCGCACTCGTACTCGGTCGAATACGCATCTGCAACGTATTCAAGGCTTTCGTTCTTAAATCCGCGAGCCGAAAGGCATAATCTTATCACGTTCGTGAGCTTTGTACCATCTTCCTCTTCTACGCGGGCATCGTTTCCAACGCATTTGCAATACGCAGATACTGCCACACCGTCGCACATGCCGTCGACCTCGACCATTTCATAGAACGTGCTCTTCCTCTGCAGGACGTAAGGCGTGCTCTCCCCTTCCCTGTACAGCAGATATTTGATATTAACATTTCCGCGGCACTCAACGTAACCGTCGCACGCGCGCACCTCTTCGATGAACACGCAGCTCTCCGAGTTTATGTAACGCGCCTTCTCCGCTTCAAGGTCAAGCTCGTCGCGCACCTCTATCTCACCGTTACTTCCGAATAGCTCTGTGGAGTAATCACAGCTTTTAGATAGGCGCTGGATGTGCTCTCCCTCACCCTCCGCTCCAAGCTCCGCGCATGGGATACGTGATGCCGCAAGTACGCGGCTCTTTGCGGTAAGCCTTGTACGTACGTTCAGCTTTCTCGCACTGTTGACACGGCTGAGCGCAGACTCCACCTCAACGTCAGCATCGGCAAAAATGCCCTCGTTGATATCGTATTCGGCATCGCTGTCGAATGGGACGTTAAAGGAATACTCCCCCGGGAATGAGGCGCTGTACATATCTCCGTCATTTCCGACGTAGCAAAATGTGTACTCTACATTTCCGCCAAGCTGTACCGAGCTTCCCGACACAAATTTGGACGGTGCCGACGGAATAACGCTCATGCGAAGCAGCTTTCTGAGCTCGGGCAGATAGTCGGGCAGAGTGAGGTCCTCGGAAAGCTCGACGGAAAGGCTTTTGTTGCATATAGCCCTCCGCACGGTACTCTCGCCCTTGCAGTTCAGACCGTTCATAAGGTCTGTGTAGTTATTAAAATTATTTTTTTCCATAGTTTTCTCCTTTGAAAATATATTACGCCGCTACATCTTATGCACCCGAATATGTAATTATGACGAAAAGTGTTTTTTCGGATCGTTGCCGACCACACCGCGTGTTTTTATTGTTTATCTGTAGGGCGGGGGTTTATCTCCCGCCGTTTTCTCTGCCTATACCGTTTGTTTTCGGGTCGTCGAGGCGCCGACCCCTACGGTTATGTAATATTGAACAATTGTAGGGGCTGGCGCCCACGACAGCCCGTTTGCGCGTTTTTTTTCGTGTCGCCGCTTCGCGACAGCTCTCCCAAAGGGAGAGCCTTTAAAGCCTTCTCCATGCGTGACAGCATTGGCTACGCCAAGCTCGGGGGACCGCGCAGTTCGCGGCGCGAATCTGAAGCGGTGGATGAGGAGATCAATAACGCAGAATG
>JAFTQV010000015.1 GCA_017462605.1 Clostridia bacterium
ATCCTCGGTAACACCGATGAAGGTCTTGAACATAAGGTTGAATTTCTTTATATCAGCGAAGTCCTTGCCGCCGCAGATAGGGCAAGCAATATCCTTCTCCTTGATATAATTTGCCATTTCCTCAAAGCTCCAGCCTGCGGGGTTATCATCTGTGCCGTTCTGGAAGGCGTAGTCCTCAATAAGCTTGTCTGCTCTGTGCCTTTCCTTACAGCCCTTGCAGTCCATAAGGGGGTCGGAAAATCCGCCGACGTGGCCCGATGCTACCCATGCTTCGGGGTTCATGATGATCGCGCTGTCAAGTCCTACGTTGTATCTCGACTGCTGAACAAACTTCTTCCACCAAGCGCGCTTTACGTTGTTCTTAAACTCAACGCCAAGAGGGCCGTAATCCCAGGAATTTGCAAGTCCGCCATAGATCTCCGAGCCGGGAAAAATAAATCCTCTCGTCTTACAAAGAGCAACTATTTTGTCCATTGTCTTTTTGCTGTTTTCCATAATATCTCTCCATTTTGTAAATTATTATTAGCATATCAGACTATTTTTCCGAATATAGTCTTTCCTTCTCTTCTTTCGGGGTATAGCATTACTTCCCTGCCCCTCATATCGCAATCCGAAGCGCATGAGACCTCGATGAAGCTCTCTGAGTGACCGAGCCATAATCCGCCTTTTTTCTGCTCGAGAATACATAGGAGCGGCTTTCCTTCCAGAACCACCTCGTCAAGCACGCTTGCCGAAACCTCAGCGGCAACTGCCGAAAGCCTCTCGCTTCTCTCTTTTTTGATATTCTCGGGAACCTTGCCGCCGAATGATGCGGCAGGGGTATTTTTCCTCTCCGAATAGGCAAAAATATGAGCGTCAAGAAATCTTGCCTCTCTGACAAAGCGCACGGTATCAAGGAAGTCCTCTTCCTCTTCTCCGGGGAAGCCTACCATAATATCGGTAGTGAACATTGCGCCGGGGAAAGCCTCTTTAAGCCTTCTTAGATTTTCGAGCGCCCTTTCTCTCGTGTATCTTCTTCTCATCAGGCGAAGCACCTTATCGGAGCCGCTCTGGAGCGAGAGATGAAAATGCGGAGCAAGGATAGACGAGCCTCGCACGGTATCAACGAAATCCTTACCGATAAGCTCGGGAGCGAGAGAGCCGAGCCTTATACGGTGCGCGCTCTTTCTTCTTTCAAGCTCCGAGATCAAAGACGCAAGCGTATGCCCGCCGTCAAGATCCTTTCCGTAAGAGCCCGTCTCAATACCCGTCAGCACTATTTCGGGTACTCCGCTCGCAGTCAAGCCTTCAACCTCAAGTATAACGTCCGAAAGGGGCTTCGAGCGGACCTTGCCTCTTGCAGAGGGGATCGCGCAGTAGGCGCATTTCGACTCGCAGCCGTCCTCTATCTTGACGTAGACTCTCGTCCTCGCGCCGTGGGTTATCCTCATCGGCTCGAATGGCTCGGTATCGATATCGGAAACGGATATTATTTTCTCCTCACCCGAAAGAAGCCTTTCGGCAATATCGGGGACGGTCATTTTTGCGCCCGAGCCTATCACGGCGTCCACTCCCTCGATCGCGGCAACCTCTTCGGGTGAGCGCTGACTGTAGCACCCTAAGACTATTACCCTCGAATTCGGGTTTGCCTTTTTGGCTCGTCTTATCATCTGGCGCGACTTTCTGTCTGCCTCGGCGGTGACGGTGCAGGTATTGATAACGTAAACGTCGTTCACGCCGCCGAAATCGGATATCTCATAGCCCCTTTTTTCAAAAAGCTCGGCGATCGCCTCGGTCTCATACTGCGAGACCTTGCAGCCAAGAGTATAGAGGCCTACCTTTTTCACTTCGTATATACCTCGGGCTTAAGAACTCCGACGAAGGGGAGCGCGCGGTACATTTCCGCATAGTCAAGTCCGTAGCCGACGACGAATTCATCGGGGATCTCAACTCCGCAGTAATCGGGAGTGATCTCAACTCTTCTTCTCGAGGGTTTATCGAGGAAGGTGCAGGTCTTAACGCTCTTCGCGCCCTTCATAAGTAAGTATTTGGTAAGGTGAGTCAGGGTTATTCCGCTATCAACGATATCCTCAACAATAAGTATATCGCACTCCTTGATATCAGGGCGAAGAAGGTCGAGGGTTATATTGATCTGACCCGAGGACTCAGTGCCAACTCCGTACGAGGAAGCCTTCATGCAGTCGATCTCAACGGGAACGGTGATCTTTTTCATAAGATCGCCCATAAATACGAGCGAGCCCTTGAGAATACAAACGAGAACGAGCTTCTTATCCTCGCCCTTATAGTCCTCGTCTATCTCCTTCGCGATCCTCGTCGTTATTCTGTCTATCTCCTCCTCGGAGACGAGTATTTCAGCGATATCGTCTTTCACGTACTTCATTTTATTATCCCCTTTTTAGTTATTATTTTATAATAATACCACAAAAATCGGGCAAAGTCAACGATTTCTCCCAATATATTATATAAAATATATTTTTATAAAAAATAGTTTTTAAAAAAGACTTGACAAAAGAGAATTTATAGTCTATAATATATA
Organism: Clostridia bacterium; assembly: GCA_017462605.1. Lineage (GTDB taxonomy): Bacteria > Bacillota > Clostridia > Oscillospirales > CAG-272 > UBA1740. Next base: position 2,537 of record JAFTQV010000015.1, read on the forward strand.
CTGCTTTCGTATGGTCGCCTTTGATGTACGAATAAGACGTTAGTAAATGACAAGGAGGTTTAGATCATGAAAAGAACATACCAGCCTAAGAAGAGACAGAGAAAAAAGGAACACGGTTTCAGAAAAAGAATGGCAACTGCTAACGGCAGAAAGGTTCTTAAGAGAAGACGCGCAAAAGGAAGAGCACGTCTTACCTATTAATTCGGTCACAACCTAAGAGTGACGTACAAAATCTCCGATAAGTAGCGCTCGAGGTGCATTTATCGGGGTTTTTGTTTAGGTAAAAATGAAATTTCGAGCTATAAAGGAAAACCATCTTTTTGGTAAAGCATATTCAAAGGGAAAGAGAGCGGTGACGTCAGCTCTCGCGGTATACGTCCTTCCCGACTATGCTTCTAAAAGGCTCGCAAGGAGCGACACGAGAGGGCAGATAAAGAACCGTTACGGTATTACGGTATCAACAAAGGTGGGCGGCGCCGTGATCAGAAGCAGATGCAGGCGTATTATCCGCGAGGGTCTACGCATGATCGAAAACCGAGGCTGCTTGAAACAAGGATTTTTAGTGGTTATTGCGGCAAGAAGCACAGCACCTAAGAGAAAAAGTACCGAGATCGGGCGCGAGCTCGACGATGCATTCAGAAGGCTTAATATGTACAAGCAATGAAAAAATTAATGATCGGCTTGGTAAAGCTTTACAGAAAATTTATTTCTCCCATAAAACCGCCATGCTGCAGGTTTACTCCCACCTGCTCGGCGTACGCGCTTGAGGCTTTTGAGAAGCGCGGATTTTTCGTTGGTCTTATCCTCACCGTATGGAGAATACTTCGCTGCAACCCTTTTTGCAAGGGCGGCTACGATCCCGTACCGGAAAAGGGATTCAGAAATAAGAAGACGGAAGACACGGAGATATGCCACACACACGATACAGAGGCAATTCACACAGAAAACGCGGAGTAAAAATTAAAAAAGGAACGCAAATTAAATGTTAGATTGGCTATATAAAGGTCTCGGAGCCATGCTCGCATGGTTCTCGGATATCACGGGAAGCTATGCATTAGCTCTTCTTCTCTACGCTCTTATCTTCAAGATACTTTTCCTTTTCTTCTCGATAAAGCAGCAGAAAAATCAGATAGCTATGGCAAAGCTCGCTCCCAAGATCGAAATGATCAAGGCTAAGTACAGAGGAAGAAACGATCAGGCTACCCTTCGTAAGCAGCAGGAAGAGATCATGGCTCTTCAGCAGAAGGAAGGATACAGCGTTTTCTCAGGCTGCCTTCCCCTTCTTCTTCAGCTTCCTATTATTATGATACTTTATCAGGTAATAAGAAAGCCCCTTTCCTTCCTTATGAATCTTTCGAACGATACCGTCATCGCGGTTTACAACAGGGTAAACGGCGTTACCGACGGAGCGATCGACAAGATCGATCAGATCAAGCTTATCGATCAGATAAACAACTATGTTTCGGGATTTTCTTACGAGGTTCCCGATACTCTTTTCCAAGCTCAGGGACTTGATAGCCTTGCAGCTATCCCGAACTTCAACCTTTTCGGAACGAGCCTTGCGGCTACACCTTCGTTCGTGCCCTTCACCTGGCTCGTTATAATCCCCTTCCTTGCGGCAGGACTTCAGTGGTTCTCGATGTTTATCACCCGTAAGCTTCAGGGCAACGCAGGTCAGATAGCTCAGGATCCCAATATGCAGCAGACTCAGATGTCCATGCGTATGATGGACCTCGTCATTCCGCTTATGACCGTTTGGATGGCATTCAGCTTCTCGGCTATGATGGGTCTTTACTGGATATTCCAGTCGATCCTCGGTCTTATTCAGACCCTTATCCTTTCAAAGGTTATGCCCATTCCGAAGTACACAGAGGAAGAGATCAAGGAATTGCGCAAGGCGCAGAGAGCGGCGGAAAAGCAGCAGAAGGCTATTATCAAAACTCAGCCTAAGTATAAGTCTCTTCACTATATCGATGAAGACGATTACGAGGAGCTTCCCGAGGTCAAGCGCGACGATAAAAAGCCCACAAAGTCTGTTAACAATGACAGCAAGCCCGAAATCAAGGATTAATCACATAAGAAAGGCATTATTATAATGTTAAAGGAAATAATTGCAACAGGCAAGGATATAGAGATTGCCAAGGAAAATGCAAGAGCCGCGCTCGGCGCAGGCCCTCTTGACGACGTAAATTTTGAAATAGTTGACCTTGGAAGCCGCGGCTTCCTTGGATTTATGGCTAAGCCCGCAAAGGTGAAGGCAACGATAGAAGTGCCCGACGTTCACGAGCCCCGTCCCCGCCGCGAGCGCCCTGCGCGCCCCGAGAAGAACGAGGCAGAGGCTGAGGCAGCTCCCAAGGCAGAGGGCAAGAGCCAGAATAAGAATAAGAAGAAAAAGAATAATTCCCAGAAGAAGAACGAGGGCGCTAAGGCTGACTCCAAGGTTGAGAAGGAGCATAGCGAGGTAATTCCCGAGCCCGAGCTTAAGATGGAGCGCCGCGAGGTTGCCGAGGGCGAGGATATGTCTTACGACTTCGTTAAGACAGTGCTTCTCGATATCGGACTCAATGCAACCGCAGAGCTTTACGCGGTTGAGGACGGCACAAGAAGGATCACCATCGTTGGTGAGGATGCTTCCACCCTTATCGGTCATCACGGCGATACGCTTGACGCTCTTCAGTATCTCGCTAACCTTGCATCCGCAAGAAAGAACGTAAACGGCGAGAGGGATAAGAGCAGAGTTACCCTTGATATCGAGGGCTACCGCGCAAAGAGAGAAGGCACGCTCCGCGCGCTTGCTCGCAGAATGGCGGCTAAGGCGCTTCGCAATAAGAGAAGCGTTATGCTTGAGCCTATGACTCCCTATGAAAGAAGGATAATTCACTCCGAGATCCAGAAGATCGAGGGTGTTTCCACCAATTCCGTTGGCTCTGAGAGCAACAGAAAGATAGTCATCTTCCTTACCGATAAGAAGCCCAAGGGCATATTCGAGGACGAGGAGACTACCACTCCCCTTAAGGCAGAGTTCGCTCCCGATGCAGACGATACCACGGTAGGCAATACCGAGCCAATCGTTACGTCTGATGCAGAGGACGACGTTGAGACGGTTGCAGTTCAGCCCACCGCTCCCGCGGACGATGATCTTGCGGACGGCGACGATGACGAAATAAAGTAATGCAGACAGTTGCAGCAATTTCAACCCCACCCGGCAAGGGTGGGGTTGCGGTTATAAGGATATCGGGCGATGAGGCTCTTAGTATTGCCGAAAGGGTCTTTTCCCCGAAGGGCAAGACTATGCCGAAATCCGCTCCGAGGATGCAGATATACGGCGATATTCTTTACCGCGGCGAGGTTATTGATGACGGACTTCTGACCTACTTCCCCGCTCCGAATTCATTCACGGGCGAGGACGTGATAGAGATAAGCTGCCACGGCGGCATACTCGTCTCTCGAAAAGTGCTTGAAAGCTGCTTTATAGAGGGCGCATCAGCTGCGGGAGCGGGAGAATTTACCAAAAGAGCATTTATGTCGGGCAAGCTTTCGCTCTCCGAGACTGAGGCTATCGCTTCGCTTCTTGAGGCGAAGAGTGACGCTCAGATAATGCTTGCAAGAGGCAGCTCGAGATCAAAGCTTACTCTTTCTATTGACAGGATAAGCGAAAAGATCACCTCTCTTCTCTCTTCTATATGGGCGAGAATAGACTATCCCGATGAGGATCTCGGCGAGCTTTCGGCAGGCGAGATAAGACTATCGATCGGCGAGATCGGAAAAGAGCTTAATTCTCTTATAGCTACCTACCGCACGGGAAGATCGATAGCAGAGGGTGTAAGGGCTGTGATATCGGGCAAGCCGAACGCGGGCAAAAGCACGCTCTACAATCTCCTTCTCGGAGAGGAAGCCGCTATCGTAACGGACGTTGCGGGAACAACGACGGACGTGCTTGAGAGGACTATTCCTCTCGGAAAGGTGCTGCTTCGCCTTTACGATACCGCAGGTATAAGAAGTGAGGCTTCGGGTAAGATCGAAGAGATAGGCATTGAAAGATCGCGCGAAAAGCTATCCGAGGCTGATCTTGTGCTGATGCTTATCGACGCCGCTGACGGTATTTCGGGCGAGGATAGAGAGATCATTTCCTTTGTTAAGGCTCTCTCTGCTCCGAAGATCGCTATAATAACTAAATCCGAGCTTTCGGATAAGGATACCGTTTCCGCTATATCCGAGGAGCTTTCGGCAAGCGGCTTTGAAAATATTCTCGCAATATCCGCGAAGGACGATCCCGAGGGCGCTATCGCTGCCCTCACGGAAAGAGTTGAGGCTCTTTTCACAGACGGCGAGCTTTCGGTCGGAGACGATGCGATAGTCTTTTCCGCAAGGCAGAATGCAGCTCTGATAAAAGCGCGGGAGTATATCGAAGCAGCCGCCGATGCCTATGACAAGGGACTTTTCGAGGATGCTGCAAGCTCGGAGCTTGAGCTTGCTCTCGGAGCTATCTCGGAGCTTGACGGAAGAGCCGTCAGCGAAAGAGTTATAGCGGATATCTTCTCAAAATTCTGCGTTGGCAAATAACCGCGAGGTGGAAATATGGAGACTAAAAGATTTTCAAAAAACGATAACGGCTTTATATGCGCCGCATGCGGAAAAGAGGTGCTTCCGCTTGGATACACCTCAAGAAATCATTGCCCCTTCTGCCTCTCTTCTCTTCACGTTGATATAAACCCCGGTGACAGGGCAAACGAATGCCGCGGCATATTAAGACCGATATCTGCGGAACCCGACCCAAAGCGAGGATATATTATTATCCATAAGTGCGAGAGATGCGGCGAGGTCGTTCGCAACAAGGCTGCGCACGAGGCTAAGGTCCAGCCGGACGATCTTGATCTTATAATCAAGCTTACGGCTATGCACTGATTTTGACTATAATTGTTTTCAAAGCAAAATAAAAAATCCAAGGTATGATCTTTATCGGAAATACCTTGGATTTTTTTCTGAGCGAAGCGGGGGTGTATTTATGCTATTACTATCAGGATAACGATTGCCGAGAGAAGCGCGGCAAGTCCTATTGCGAGAGTCAAAACAGATGTCTTATTAAACTCTGTTTTATGATCGTTTTTCTTAACGAAGCCTGCCGCTCTCAGGGCGTTTATAATAGGCTTATAAAGCAGCATCGCGATCGCGCTGTTCATAAGAGTTTTTGCAAAGTTGAAGGGTAAAAGAAGCTTGGGTATCATAGCAACAACGACTTCTCTCGATACGCCCGAATAAAGAGGCACTATCAAGGGGTTAAGTCCTACCATTACCGCGGTGGTCACAACAACTGCCGCGCCGAAGCCGATTATTGCTCCCATAAAGCTCTTTTTGTATTTATATATAAGCGTGGCTGTAAGTGAGAACGCCGTTGAAGATGCGAAATTCATTAATAATCCCCATATTCCCGTCTCACTTATTGTTATAAACTCAATAAACGCGACTATCAGGGATACGATCGGAGCCGTAACAGGTCCGTAAACGAACGATGCGATCGCTATTACCGCGTCCTTCGCATCTATCGAAAGAAAGCCGCCAACGTTGGGAATAAGCTTGCAGATGAGAGTTGTGATAAATGCAAACGCCGCAAACACTCCTATTCCCGCCATCTCCTTAACGGTGAAAAACTTTTTCTCTGAATTCATAGGTATGTATTCTCCTTTTTTATTTCCTTATAAAAACAAAAAACTCACAGAGGCTCTGTGAGAGAATATGAAGAATATACCGCAAAAAATGCGTAAAATACTCTTTTCTCATCCGGACTTTACCGTCGGTCGGGGAATCGCACCCCATCGGGGAAAGAGAAGCAGATATCTGCCTCTGTATCCTTTGCAGACTCAGGAGAAGAATATACTTCTTCACCAATACTGCCGGTATGGAATTACACCAAACCTCAAAGACTTTTTTATTAAATTTTAAGGGACTGCCTCAAATTTTCATAAGAGGCAGTCCCAAACGCTTTTAGCTATACTGATTAATTCTTAACGGAATTAAGCAAGGATTTCGCCAACAACGCCCGAACCAACGGTTCTACCACCCTCACGGATAGCGAATCTAAGACCCTTCTCGCAAGCGATAGGAGTGATAAGCTCAACGTTCATGTTAACGTTATCGCCGGGACGGCACATCTCAACATCCTCAGGAAGGGTGATGATACCGGTAACGTCGGTGATTCTGAAGTAGAACTGAGGTCTGTATCCGGAGAAGAAGGGCTTCGAACGGCCGCCTTCCTTCTCGGTAAGAACGTAAACCTGTCCTATAAACTTGGTGTGGGGTTTAACAGAGCCGGGCTTG
>JAFTQV010000016.1 GCA_017462605.1 Clostridia bacterium
GTGCAGACAAGGGAAGAGAGAAATATAGTGCCGATATAGGGCGCAAACTTAACGTTGTGCTTACCCATAGTATCCGAAACCAAGCCGTATAGCATAGAGACGAGCTTTTCAACAACGACCTGACCTCGCCCGGGGCGCTTTTTTATGCTCCTTCCGATGAAGAATGCCGCTGTGATAAGTATTACCGAGGCAAGAAAAAGGGTCACGGTGGTCTGGGTTATAGGATTGCCGAGAATATCTCCGAAGCGCGACTTAAGCGCGTCTATCGAAAGAAATATTTTCGGACCCGTTACCGAAAGACTGATACCGCCCTCTTCGCTCTCCGAGCTTCCGTCTGAGACCGGCTCGTTGGACACGGTATAAATGACGACCGGCACCACGAGTGCGGCAAGAAGAGCTACCACGATGATCGGTATAAGAATGGCACTTAGCTGAATTGATTGGGTGGAATCGGACGACAACGAGTTAAAATCGTTCTGCATTATTGACATTGAGATAATGCCCAAGCCGAAAATTTCAAGAATCAAGTATGCGATTTCGTTTCCAATAGCGGAATGACCGTATTTTGCAAATTCGTCTTTTACGATTTTACCTCTTGTAAACCACCAAAAGAGGGAGTAAAACGGAACGAATATAAGGCACAGCATTTCTCCAGTGCAGCTTGATTCATCTTTCTTGATTGCCCTTGTGTTTTTAACGAGTAAATATTCCCAGTAGATTTGGTAGATACCAAGGGTAATAATCGACAGTAGAATACAGACGCCGATTTTTCGTTTGTTAATAGGAATCATATTGAGCCATCCTTTCACTTTTGAAGCTCTTAGAAACAGTTTTGAGAATTGAAGAACCGCTTTACATCAAAATCATTTCTTTTGATGAATTGATCGGCGAACTTCACAGTTATGTTGCATTCAGACGCGGTAGCAAATTTACGTGTCACGTGTGCGGCAAAGAATTGTGTAGCGTACACGACACGACGGAAAAGGTTTGGCGTCATCTTAATTTCAAATCAAAACTTACCGCAGGGAGTAACAGTCGTATTCAGGAGATCAAGCGTAGATCAAAAAGTTTCCGCAATATCAATTATTGCATTTCTATGATTTTTTTTGATACTTATAAGCTTACTCTACCTTTGTATACTTAAGCCCACTTTACCCAATCAATTCGGTTATGTGCCATAAGAATTTTTATTTTCATCAAAAATTCTTTCTGTCACTTATTTCTTCTTTCTGAGAAGACCCTCAGCAAGAATTATGGGTCTCAGCATAAGCATGGGAATGACGGTTGCTATCGGATTGAATACTTTTGTGAAAAGAGCTACCGCAAGCGCCGCTACTATGGTAAGCGTGCGGACTATATAAGCGGTCTTCGATATTCTGTTGACCCTTGCCGATTGCTCTCTTGCAAATCTCATTGCGGCGTCAAGCTTTTCTTCCGCCTCTTCGTCCTCGTCTTCGCTGCCCTCATCTTCGCCGCTCTCCGCCTCGGGATGTACGCTTTTTTCGCCATCTTCCGGCAATGCGGTATTTGGCTCGGGCTCGTCAACGTAGTTATCGCGAAGGGCAAAAGCCTCGTCTATCGCGCGGTTTACCGCGATCGACATAAAAAGGAAATTAAGAATGATAACAAGGCTTCCGAGCGCAGTGCCCAAAGCTACCGTGTAATCGAATTTTCCGATAAGAAGAAAGACCGAGACGACTATCGCCGAGGTCAGAAGCTCACCGAGAGCTATAAAGATCGTTTCCTTGATCGGAACGAATGAATTGTTTTTCATAATAATAACCATTCCGTCGCCTGAAGGCGACCGCACAAATTTTTAATAAATTTTCGGAACCGCTTCAGCGGCTATTCGGATTAAGGCTCCGAATAGCGAAAATTTGCGCGTGAATTAACCGAAGATCTGATTATTGCAAAGTAAGTATTCACGCTAAGTCCTTATTTTTTGAGGAGTTATTCCTCTTGATTTTGCTTTTCGATAGCCTCAAGGGCTCTTTGCGCCCTGAGGATAAATACTACCATGGAATAAAGTCCCGAAAAAACGCCGAGCATGATAAAAACGACGTATATCCACGTTCCGACAGAGGCGTACTTGACTAAAAGCCACGCAAAGAGTATCATCACGAGGATCGGGCTGACAAGGCTTATAAGCGACTGAAATATTATATTTATAACGTAAATCGGCGTGATCAGCCTTTATAGCTCTTTTTCATATACCCATCGAAACCTATCCTATATAATATTAACAGTTTTTTAATAAAAAATCAATACCTCGCGCCTTTTTCAATTGTTAAAAAAGGTAGCACTGAATGTTATTTTTTTGCCAAATAGCTTTCAATTTTATCGATTATCATACCGTAAGCGACAGGGTTTTTGCCGCCCTCGGGGATAATGATATCCGCTCTCTTCTTGCTCGGCTCAACGAAAGCCTCGTGCATAGGCTTGACCGTGGCAAGATACTGCGCTATGACAGATTCAAGAGTTCTGCCTCTTTTCTTGACGTCGCGTACGATCCTGCGTATTATCCTGACGTCGGGATCGGTATCCACGAATATCTTCATATCGAGGCGAGAGAGGATATCTTCATTTTCAAATATAAGTATTCCCTCGAGTATCACGACCTCGGAAGCAAGAACGTTCCTCGTCCTGCCGCTCCTGTCGTGAATAGTGTAGTCGTATACAGGCGAGCTTACTGATTCTCCCCTGCGGAGCATATCGAGATGGCTTATAAGCAGCTCAGTATCGAATGCGCTCGGATGATCGTAGTTCAGCTCGGCGCGCTCGCGCTCGGGAATATCACTTTGAGATTTATAATAGTCGTCGTGCCTTAATATCGAAATGCGGTCTGTGAAATGCTCCGAGATATTTCTCGCAAGAGTCGTCTTTCCGCTTCCCGAGCCGCCCGCAATACCTATTATGATCATAGCTTATCCTCCTATGATACCAAATATCAATTTCTGCTTTTCGATCGGTGAATCACTCATAACGAGGCTTTCATAAAGCATAGCCTCGGCTTCGGCGAGAGTATGCTGCTTCTCAGTGTAGAGAGTTGCGATAACGTCGCCCCGTGAAACCATATCCCCCGGCTTCTTATGAAGAATAATGCCTGCTCTCGGATCTATTACCGAGTCCTTCGTTTCTCGTCCTGCACCAAGCTTTGCGGCAGCAAGACCGATCTTTTCGGCGTTGGTGCTTGCTATATATCCGCCGCTTTTTGCAATAAGCGGGAGCTTATATTTTGCTTCGCCGAATTTTTCGGGTGATAGAGCATAGCTTTCGTCACCGCCCTGCTCGCGTATCCATTCGGAGAATTTCAAGTGGGCTCTGCCCGATTCGAGAGTATCCTTAGCCAAAGCCATGCCCTCGGATTCGGATATGCCGAGCGAGAGGGAGAGCATGACGGAAGAAAGCGTGAGGCAGACCTCTCTTAAGTCATCGGGACCCTTGCCCTTCAGCACCTCTATCGCTTCCTTTACCTCAAGAGCATTGCCTATCGCGTGACCGAGAGGGATATCCATATTGGTGATGACGGCGGCGGTATTTCTTCCGCGGCTCTTTCCTATCGAGACCATTGCCGAGGCAAGCTCCCTTGCCGCCTCGGGTGTATTCATAAAGGCTCCGCTTCCGCACTTGACGTCAAGCACGATAGAGCGCGTGCCTGCCGCGAGCTTTTTACTCATTATGGACGAGGCTATAAGAGGTATACTGTCTACCGTTGCGGTAACGTCTCTCAGCGCGTAAAGCAGCTTGTCCGCAGGGGCGAGATCCGCGCTCTGACCGATGACGGCGATATTGCATCTTTTGACCTGCGAGACGAATTCATCCGCTGAAAGTGACGTTCGGAAGCCGGGGAAGGATTCAAGCTTATCCACCGTTCCGCCTGTGTGCCCAAGGCCTCTTCCGCTCATTTTGGCAACGATTCCGCCCGCCGCCGCAACTATCGGAGCGACTATAAGCGTCGTCTTATCGCCAACTCCGCCCGTTGAGTGCTTATCCACAGTGCCGCTTCCGAATGCGGAAAGATCAACCGTGTCTCCCGAATTAGCCATAGCATCGGTGAGGATAGAGGTCTCCTTTTCGGTCATACCCTTAAAATATATTGCCATAAGAAGCGCCGACATCTGGTAGTCGGGGATATCTCCCTTAGTGAAAAGCGATATAAGCTCGCGTATCTCACCCTCGGAAAGCTCGCCGCCTCTTTTTTTCTTTTCAATAATATCGTACATTCTCATAAGCTCAACCTCACTCAAGGTTGCTTTTGCCAAAGCCCATCGGCAAAAGCTCGGAAAGAGTAAATACCTTCATTTCCTTGCCGTCGTAAAGAATTATTTCAAGATCCGCCTTCGCAAACTCAGCCATTACCTGGCGGCAGACTCCGCAGGGCGGAGTGAAGGACGAGATGCCCTTTTCGGAAGAGCCGCCGACTATCGCGATAGCCGAAAAATCTCTTTCGCCCGAATGGACGGCGGTGAAGAATGCCACTCTCTCGGCGCATACCGTTGGCGTATAAGAAGCCGACTCTATATTCGCGCCCGTGTAAACCTTACCCGAGGCAGAGAGCAGCGCCGCGCCGACAGAGAAGCCCGAATAAGGAGAATAGCTATTTTCTCTTGCTTCAACGGCTGCTTCTATTAATTTTTTTCTTTCGTTATCCTTCATAAGCTACTCCATCAGAATGGATTTTTGACTCCGAGATGCTCCGCAACCGACCTTGCAACGAATGCAAAGCCCACCTTCGTTCCGAGATCGAGACCTTCTGCCTTTGGAGAATAGGAAAGGAAGGGCACGTATTCTCTCGTGTGATCGGTGCTTTCGTCCGAGGGGTCGCAGCCGTGATCGGCTGTGATAATAAGAAGATCGTCCTCTTTAAGCTTTTTTATAAAATCGCCAAGCCAGCGATCGAACCTTGTGAGCGCCTCGGCGTAGCCTTCCGCATCCTGCCTGTGCCCGAAGAGCATATCAAAATCAACGAGGTTTATAAAGCAAAGACCCGAGAAATCTCTGTCTGCAAGCTCATAAGCCTTTGCCATACCCTCGGTGTTATTATGCGTGGGATAGGTCTCGGTAAGACCCTTCATTGCGAAAATATCTCCGATTTTACCGACTCCGATGACGTCAAGCCCCTTTGCCTTTATAAGGTCAAGAGCTGTGTCCTTCGGGGGAAGAAGAGAGAAGTCGCGCCTGTTTTCAGTCCTCTTGAAGCTTGCGGGCTTGCCAATGAATGGGCGGGCGATAACTCTGCCCACACCATGCTCACCTCGGAGAAGTTCTCTTGCCTTGCGGCAGATTTCGTAAAGCTCCTGGGGCGGTATAAGCTCCTCGTGTGCGGCTATCTGAAAAACGCTGTCTGCCGATGTGTAAACTATCAGCTTGCCGGTCTTAAGATGCTCCTCGCCATAGTCGCGTATAACGTCTGTACCCGAATAGGGAAGATTGCAAAGCACTCCGCGGCCGACCAGCTCGGAAAACTCCTTGATCAGATCTTCGGGAAATCCATTCGGATAAGTCGGCATCGCCTTTTCGGAGACGAGACCCATAAGCTCCCAGTGACCCGTCGTTGTGTCCTTGCCGCGGCTTATTTCACGAAGGCGCGCAAAGCTTGCCTTGGGAGATTTTGCTTTGCTTAAGCAGCTGACGCCCTCTATATTTCCAAGGCCCATAGCCGTCATATTTGGAATATCGAGCTTGCCCGAAAGATAGGCGCTGTTTAAAGTGTTTGCTCCCACGTCGCCAAAATCGGCGGCATCGGGCGCGTAGCCTATGCCAAAAGAGTCAAGCACAATCAAAAAAACTCTTTTCATATATTCACCTCAAAAATGCCGAAGTTATTTACCCTGTATCTTGATCGCAGTCTCCAGCGCTATTTTCATCATATCGGTAAAGCTGGTGGCTCTCGCATCGGAGTCGAGAGATTCGCCTCTCAGAATATGGTCGGATACCGTGCATATCGCAAGAGCGCGCTTATTAAGATACGCGGCATTCATATAAAGCGCCGCCGCTTCCATCTCAACTCCGAGAATGCCCATTCTCTTCCATTTGAGATTATAGTCGGGTGTGACGTTGTAGAAAACGTCGGTCGAAAGAAGGCTTCCGACCTTGTAGCTCACGCCGAGAGCCTTTGCTTCTGCTACCGCAAGCTCGACCATATCGTAGCTTGCGATCGGCGCGTATATTCCGCCAAGACCGTACTGCTCGGCAAATCTTGAATCGTACGATGCGCCCATTCCGATAACGACGTCGCGAAGCTTAACGTCGTCTCCAAGCGCTCCGCAGGAGCCTATTCTGATAATATTATCAACTCCGAAGAAATTGAAAAGCTCGTATGAGTATATGCCTATCGAGGGCATTCCCATACCGCTCGCCATAACCGTCACGGGAGTGCCCTTGTAGGTACCCGTGTAGCCTTGAACGCCGCGCACGTCATTGACGAGCCTCGGTGAATCAAGAAAGGTCTCGGCAACGAATTTTGAGCGTTTGGGATCGCCGGGCATAAGAACTGTTTTGGCAAAATCCTCGGGATTGGCTTTTATATGGGGTGTATAGTTATTGCTCATAGTTTTTTCCTTTCTATCAGTAGTTTGAGACTGGGGTCTCGTTTTTCGCGATCTTCACGATACGGCTCGTTCCAAGCCTCGATGCGCCGAGAGCTATAAAATCCTCGGCATCCTTAAGCGAAGCGATACCGCCCGCAGCCTTGATAAGCACGCCGTCCCCGATATGCTCCGAGAAGAGCTTGACGTCCTCGCGGGTAGCTCCGGCGGTTGAAAATCCCGTTGAGGTCTTGATGTAATCCGCGCCGCTCTTGCTGACAAGCTCGCACATCTTTATCTTCTCCTCCTCTGTGAGAAGGCAGGTCTCGATTATGACCTTGAATATCTTATCGCCGCATACCTTTTTCTGCTCGGTAAGCTCATAGAGGATAGCATCGTATTTCTTTGACTTGAGATCTCCGATATTGATGACCGTATCTATCTCGTCTGCTCCGTTTTCAATGGCGTCGCGGGTCTCGAAAAGCTTGACGGCGGTGGTATTGTATCCGTTCGGGAAGCCTATTACCGTGCATATCTTAAGCTTATCGCCAACGTAAGCCTTTGCTTCCTTGACGAAGGACGGCGGAATGCAGACCGATGCGGTCGAGAATTTTATACCGTCGTCGCATATTGCCTTGATATCATCCCAGGTTGCGCTCTGGGATAAAAGAGTGTGATCGCATTTTGAAAGTATTTCCTTGATATCCATTTTATTATTCCTCCGTGTGCTTCTTCTGCATATTTATCTTTTTTCTGTAACACTTGTGGCACATCGCTATGTAGCTTTCGTTGCCGCCTATCATAACCTGACTTCCTTCGGTGACTATCTTATCTCCGTCAAACCTTGCGTTGACCGTAGCCTTCTTTCCGCACTCGCATATAGTCTTGATCTCGGCTATCGAATCTGCGACCTCGAAGAGCCTTCGGCTTCCCTCGAAAAGTCGGGTCAGGAAGTCTGTGCGCAGTCCGAAGCAGAGAACGGGAATATCGTATTCGTCAACGATGCGGCGCAGATCGTCTACCTGAGCCTCGGTAAGAAATTGGCATTCGTCCGCAATAATGACGTCCGCATACTCGCCGCGGCGCTCGTACTCTTCAATAAGATCGGTATTCTTCGGAATAGCGTAGCACGGCTCGGAAAGTCCTATCCTTGATTTGACTATATCCTTGCCGTCACGGTCGTCTATCGCGGGCTTGATAAGCCAGACCTTCATTCCGCGCTCCTCGTAATTGAATTTAGTTATAAGCGCCTGGGCGGTCTTTGAAGAGCCCATCGCTCCGTATTTGAAATAAAGCTTTGCCACTTGCATTTCCTCGCTTGCTTTTTTATTTAGTATATCATATTTAAATTTAAAAATAAATAAGGAAAGAAAAAAATGGCAGATTGCCAAAAAAATTTGGTTATAACTTATAAATAAGGCTTGATCTGCTCAGATCATCTCCGCTATTTAGCGTCAAATGTAAAAAATTTATATTCTGTCAAATGTAAAAAATTTATATTCGGGGTGGAATTTTCCGAAGAAATGTGATAGAATATAAAAGTAACGCAAACTAAACTTAAAGAAACGGAAGAAAGGAGAAGCGAAATGAAGCTGATAATAGCGGAGAAGCCGAGCCTTGCGAGAAATATTGTAGCGGGTATCGACGGCGAGATGAAAAAGGAAAGCGGATATTTTATCGGCAAGGATTATATAGTCAGCTGGGCATTCGGTCATCTCTTTTCTCTTGTTGATATAGAGACCTATTCGGGCGGAGCGGAAAGAGGCCGCTGGACTCTCGATAATCTGCCCTGCTTCCCGAAGGAATTCAAGTTCGAGCTTAAGAAGGCGGACGGAAAAAATACCCCCGATGCGGGCGTTAACCGCCAGTTTGAGGTGCTTAAGAAGCTTTGCAACCGACCGGACGTTGATGCAATAGTAAACGCAGGCGACGCAGACCGCGAGGGCGAGATAATAGTAAGGCTTTGCATAGAGAATGCTCTTAAGACCAAAAAGCCCGCTCTCAGGCTCTGGCTTCCCGACCAGACTCCGGAAACGGTGGCGAGGGCGCTCACCGAGATGAAGAGCGAGAGCGAATACGATAATCTTGCAAACGAGGGCTTTGCGAGAACCTTTATCGACTGGCTCTACGGAGTTAATCTGACAAGATACGCGACCATAAGATGCGGCAAGCTGCTGAGAGTGGGCAGAGTAATAGTCCCGATAGTCAGAGCTATTTATGACCGCGATATGGAGATAAGAAATTTCAAGCCCGAGAAGTATTATGTCATAGCAAGCTCGGAGAAAACGGGCGGCGAAAAGATCGAATTAACGGGCAAAAAGAGATTTGATAAGGATAAGCTTGCCGATGCCGAGGAGCTTGCGGCGCTGTATAACGCAACGGGAGCTTTCGTCTCGCACGCAACGAGCAAAAAGGATGCGATCCTTCCCGGTAAGCTCTATTCGCTATCGACCCTTCAGAACGTGCTTGGTAAAAAGTATAAGATGAGCATGGCGGATAGCCTCAAGATAATTCAGAAGCTCTACGAGGAAGGCTATCTTACTTACCCGAGAACTAACTCGGAGTACCTTGCAACCGCGGAAAAGGATAAGATAAAGAAGATCCTCGCCGGTGTCTCGAAGCTCGGCTATCCCGTTCGCTTCAAGGATTCGAAGTATATATTTGACGACTCGAAGATCGAATCGCATTCCGCCCTAACTCCTACCTATAAGATCCCCGCGCCGGATAAGCTCTCGGAGAAGGAAAAGCAGGTTTATTCCACCGTAATGCGAAGATTTGTTGCGGTTTTCTGCTCGGAGGAGTGCCTTGCGGAGAAGAGCGAGATCAAGATAAAGGTCGGAGATCTCGAGGAATTTTCACTTAAAGGGACAGTTATTTTAAGCCCCGGCTGGACGAAGTATGACGATTACAGCGGTAAGGACAGAATGCTGCCTAAGCTCTCGGTGGGAGACAGGGTGAATATCAATTTTGCCCCCGCGGAGAAGGAGACCACCGCGCCTAAGCACTACACGATAGAGACACTTAATAAGTACCTTAAAAATCCCTTTAAGGACGATAAGGCCAAGGCAAAGGAGCTTGCCGAAAGCGGCGAGGTAGACGATGCCGATGAGTACCGCGCTATCTTCGAGGGTCTCGAGCTTGGCACCGAGGCGACCCGTACGGGAATTATAGACAATGCGAAGAAGAGCGGTTATATAGACCTCAAAAAAGACGTCTATACAATCCTGCCTGACGGAGAGTATCTGATAGAATCTCTTGAGAGGCTTAAGATCGCTATGGATAAATATAAGACGAGCGAGCTTGGTAAGGCGCTCAAAAAGGTTTTCAGGCGTGAGATGACGGTTGATGACAGCGTTCGCCTTTGCGAAAAGGAGATCGCAGAGATATTCAGAACGGGCGGCGTTGATCCCCTTCCGAAATCCGTGGCAGTCGATACGGGAGAGTACGGAGAGATCGTTGGCAAATGCCCCGTCTGCGGTAAAAATGTAGTCAGAGGAAAGATGAGCTACGGCTGTATGGGCTACGGCTCGGGCTGCGAATTCCGCGTTGGACTCACTATCTGCAAGAAAACTATTCCCAAGTCCGAGGTCATTCGCCTTCTCGCCTCGGGCTCTACCGCGAAGATGCGAGGATTTATATCAAAGAGCGGAAAGTCCTTCGAGGGCAGGCTCGTCATCAAGGACGGCGCCGCAGTTTTTGATTTTAACTGACTAAAGAGATGTCTTTATAAACGAAAGAGCAGTTACCGAAATGAAAGAATTAAAATTCACAGTCATAGGTGATCTTCATTATAAAAAGCGGATGTACGCTGCGCGCGTTGAGGACCTATCTTCAATAATGAAGCGCGCTGCGGCAGACGGAGCGGAGCTTGCCGTTCATCTTGGCGATTTTTCCAACGATTATCTCGGCTCGCCCGAGATATTGAACGCATATCTTAATAATACCGAGGGACTCCCTGTATTCGGGGTTATCGGTAATCACGAGCTTGAGAGCCGCGATAATTCTCTTGAATACGTATTGCCGCGCCTTTCAAACCGAATTGAAAAGCTCGTCTATGGCAGCTTGGGCGGTAAGACTGCTCCTTACTTTTATTACGATATAAAGTGCTTCAGGCTTATTTTCCTTGATACGAACTATTCCCTGACCGAGGACGGCAGATATGAACACAATAGGACTGCGAGCTGGGGCGCGCCTAAGGAGAATACTCTTCACGATTCGCTCGGGGAAGAGCAGATAGCCTGGATTTCCGAGACTCTTTCGGATGCCGCCGAGGCGAAAAAGAGATGCATAGTTTTTTCTCACGCATCGTTTTCACCCGAATGGAAGTCCTCTCCCGATGCAAAAGCCGTGCGCGAGCTTTTCAGAGAAGCGAACGCGAAAAGAGAAAAGACCGTCATTTTGGCGATCAACGGTCACTACCATACCTATCACCTTACTAAGTTTGAGGGCGTGCATTATTTCGATTGCCCTGCGGCTATCAACGCCCATTGGCAGAGCGCGAAATTCCACCCCTACGAGGAAAGCGACCCCAATGATCCGATATATACCTTTGATTTCACCGATTACGGTGAAAAAGGAGAGGCGAAGGGCAAGAGCAGGTTGCCATATTCCGCATTGAGAATGGGAGCGCAGAGCCTTTTCTTCAAAACGCCGCTTTCTGCAACCGTGACTCTTAAGGAAAACGGAGAGATGATCATAAAAGGCTCGAAAGCGGAGCTTGCTCCATGTAAGGTGCTTCCCGAGGGAGCGCGTATCGATACCGAAATACCTGATACTGAAAGCATTTAGGAAAATATGTAACCCGAAGGGTGCCCTAGGCATAGTATAGTAATGAGCAGACCACTGCTCAAACGACACCATGGAGGAACATATATGAACAACTGCTTCTGCCATCTTTTCGACGATAACTGCACCTGGATCATAATCCTTGCCATTATCCTCGTTTTTTGCTGCTGCTGCAATTAAGCATAAAGCAAGCTGACCCTATAATCTGATAAGACCGCTCCGCAGAGGTTCACCGGATGCTTTCAGTACGCGCCGGCACCGAATGCGGAGCGGTTTTATTTTTGTGATGTCATATAATCGGTGAGAATAAAATATACTGTAACAAATGATAAAAGGAGTTTAGGTATGTTTATATTTTCAATAAGAGCATCGAGTGTTAAATTTTTCGGCGTTATCGCCCTTACTATGGTCCTGCTTCTCGGTATACTCTTTTCGGGTGGAGCGGTGCTTGCCTCGGCTGAGACTTCGGTCGACTTTTCGGGAATCAGAACGGAAGAGGACCGAATATCCTTTCTCAAAGAGAACGGTATAGAGGTGAAGAAGGAAAGCTCTGAATCCTGTGATTTCGTTATGCCCGAGAATTTTGACAGAGTTCTTCTCGGATACAACGAGATACAGAAGTCTCAGGGACTTGATCTTTCGAAATACGCGAAGAAGAAGGTAACGAGATATACTTACAGCGTTGAAAATTACGAGGGCTACGAGGGCGAGGTCAAGGCGACCCTTCTCGTATACAGAAACAGAATAATAGGCTGCGATATATCGAGCGCCGATCCCGAGGGCTTCGTTAAGCCGATCGTGAAAGCGTAAGGGCGAAATTTACCTTATTTGTTGTTTTTGTGTGAACAACGCACGCTCTCTCTTGACAAAAAACGAAAAGAATGATATCCTAAAGATACCCGAGGCGGAGCCCTTGCACGGCGCCGCCTTGCTTAAATCTTGCGGAAAGGAAGACATTTATGGAAGACGTAAAAGAAATGCATGAAGGCAAACCTTCGGTAAATACGGACGCCGCTTTTAAAGCCGACGCGCCCGATACGCCCGCCGACTGCGCGCCGATTGCAAATATTCCGAGCGATGATGCCCCAAGCGGCACCGCCGCGCCCGATGACACGGTCTTATCGGACTCCCCCGATTCCGATCTCGGTAACTACATGGATACTCCCGCGGGTGATGAGCCTGCTGCCGCCGAAGCGGAAAGAAAAATAATTTTAAGATGCGAGAGCCTCTCTAAATCATACGGAGAGGTGCGCGCGCTGGACGGTATTTCCTTCGAGATACCCGAGGGCAAGATAATAGGACTCCTCGGACCCAACGGCTCCGGTAAGACGACCTTTATCAAGATCGTTGCGGGATTGCTTACCGCCGATTCGGGCAGAGTTACGGTAGACGGTCATGAGATAGGAGTAGAGAGTAAGGCTATCGTTGCCTACCTTCCCGAGAGAAACAGTATTCCCGAGCATTTCACGGTAAATGATGCGATAGATTTCTACGCTACGTTTTTCAATGATTTCGATAAGGCGAGAGCGGAGAAGATGCTCGGCGACTTAAGAGTCGATAAAAGGCAGAAGATCAAGAGCCTCTCAAAGGGTACGAAGGAAAAGGTCCAGCTCGTTATGGTCATGGCGAGAAGAGCGAGACTTTATATTCTTGACGAGCCTATAAGCGGAGTTGACCCCGCGGCAAGAGATTACATAATCGGCACTATCATAAATAACTACTCTCCGAATTCCTCGGTGATCATTTCCACTCACCTTATTTCGGATATCGAAAAGGTAATGGACGGATTTATCTTCCTTAAGTACGGAAGGATCGCCTGCATAGGAACTCCCGAGGGACTTGAAAAGAGCCTCGGAAAGACGGTGGACGAGTATTTCAGGGAGGTGTTCAGATGTTAGGAAAGCTTTTGAAGCAGGATATGAAGACTATGTCCCGCTTTGCATGCCCGATGTTTATCGCCTCCGCGGCGGTAGCGATAGTTTGCTGCACGATGCTTTACTTCACCTTCAGCTTCGCTGAGGAAGCGGACACGCTTTGGGGAGCTATGATCGTTGTCGGCAGCTTCTACGTTATGGGACTTATTGCCATAATCATAATGGCGGCGATAGTCTCGGTTATGACGGCGGTCAGGTACTATAAATCGCTTTTTACCGATGAGGGATACCTTAATATGGTGCTTCCCGTCAAGACCTCAACTATGTTCAATGCTAAGATATTGACAACGGTTATATGGTCAACTCTTGCTTCGGCAGTTGCGGTAGTTTGCTGCGTTATTTCCTTCATTGTGCCTACTTTACTTTACGATAAAGAGATTTTAGACTCCTTTTTTGTGGACATTGATTTCTTTTTAACGCTGATAACAGGCAACGAAACAATGTCTGCAATTCTCAGCGTGCTAGGAACGATAAATACAATAACGGGAGTAGTCGAGGGAGTCCTTATCATAATAACCGCGATAACCGTCGGCTCGGTAGTGATGAAAAAGAACCGTGTTCTCGGATCGATACTCTTCTACTTCATCATCACCTTTATACAGGAAAACGTTATAAGTATATTCCAGCTTATCGTTACCTTAGCTATGGGTAGCCTTGGCGAGGGCGGAGCTATTGCTTCGTCGATATTCAATCTTGTTGTCAATATCGGAGTAACCGTCGGAATGTACTTTATCAGCTATTTCATCCTCAATAAAAAATTCAATATAGAGTAAATATTCTTTTCAGTCTGCCGCGTGCGCTTGACCCGCATTTCGGCAGACTCTTTTTTATTTATATATTTACAAGAGCTTTTATTTATGATATAATTACCTCAACAAAGAAAAAGGAGAGCTGTAATGGAAAAATACCTGACGAAGGAAAAGATCGTTTACCAGATATATCCAAGATCGTTTTGCGATTCAGACCGAGACGGAATAGGCGATATAAAGGGTATCATATCAAAGCTTGATCACCTTGCCGACCTTGGGGTCAACACCGTATGGCTCTCGCCGATATATAAAAGCCCCGATGATGACAACGGATACGATATTTCGGATTATAA
This sequence comes from Clostridia bacterium, assembly GCA_017462605.1. Taxonomy (GTDB): domain Bacteria; phylum Bacillota; class Clostridia; order Oscillospirales; family CAG-272; genus UBA1740. The sequence continues at coordinate 14,349 of JAFTQV010000016.1, forward strand.
GTCTATCCAGCCTGCATTCGGCACTATGGAAGACTTCGAGACCCTCGTTGCCGAGGCAAGGAAAAGAGGCATCGGCATCGTTATGGACCTCGTTATAAATCACACGTCAGACGAGCATGAGTGGTTCAAGCGGGCGCTTTCAGGCGAGGAAAAATATAAGAATTATTATATAATCAAAAGGGCAAGGGCAAGAAGCTACCGAATAACTGGGGAAATTTCTTTGCCGAATGCCCTTGGGCGAAATTCGGAGATAGCGAGGACGAGTATTATCTTCATCTCTTCTCAAAAAAGCAGCCCGATCTCAATTGGCATAATCCGGAGGTGCTTGAAGAGGTCGTTGGCATTATGGATTTCTGGCTCGAAAAGGGAGTTTGCGGCTTCAGGTGCGACGTTATAAATATCATATACAAGGATTCTCTTGAGGACGGAAAGCCGAGCTTTATTCTCACGGGCAAGGAGCATTATCTTTCAAGACCCGGCTGCCACGAGATACTCAAAAAGCTCAGGGAAAGATGCCTTTCGCCAAACGGCGCCTTTGCAGTTGGAGAGACGGTGTTCGTCGGACTTGACGAGGCGCGCCGCCTTTGCGACGGCGAGCTTGATATGGTATTCTATTTCGAGCATATGGAGTGCGATCAGGTCATAGTAAAATGGTTCAAGAAAAAGCTCAAGCCTAAAAAGCTTATGAGGATCCTCACCAAGTGGCAGTCGGGGCTTGATTGGAACGCGGTCTATTTTGAAAATCACGATCAGCCTCGATTTATATCAAGACTTACGGGAGCGGAAAAATACAGAGAGCAGGCGTCGAAGATGACGGCAGGTCTCCTTTGCGCCCTGAGGGGCACGCCGTTTATATATGAGGGGCAGGAGATCGGTATGACGAACGGAGACTTCTTATCGCTCGATGAGGTCGAGGATATAGAAAGCCACAACGTTTACGCCATGGCGAAGAGGCTCGGCATACCCAAGGGAATGCGCTGGAAAATGATCAAAAGGACCTCGAGAGACAATGCGCGCACGCCGATGCAATGGTCGGATGAAAGCGGAGCGGGCTTCACGAGCGGTAAGCCGTGGCTTAAGATCAACGGAAACTATAAGGAGATCAACGTTGATGCCGAGAGAGCCAGGGAAGATGGAGTTTTAGCATTCTGGAAGAAAATGATAGAAATGCGAAAGACGGACGAGGCGCTCCTTGGCGGAAGCTTTAAGTCTGTATACGAGGGCAAGCGCGTTTTTGCATTTGAAAGAGCCTTTGGTAAAAGGCGCGTGACCGCTCTTATGAATATGACGGATAAAAAAGCGAAGCTTCCCATTGATAAAAAGGATCTCGGCGCGCTTATGATCTCGAATTATAAAGAAAGACGCGAGGACGTTCTTATGCCTTTTGAATTCAGACTTTACGAGAGCGAAGATATCCTATGACAGAAATTTTCGATAAGGCGTTTAAGCTCGGCTTATCTCATTAAAAGAATAAAACTCTGACCCCGAAAGGAGATCAAAATGGATAAACAAATGAAAAGGAATAGAATATGCTTCGGACTCGGCACGGTTGGCCGCGATGCTCTTTATTCCCTCGTCAGTATGTACCTTCTCGTGCATCTAACGGACGTCGTCGGCTTTTCGGACGGCGGACTTGCCGTCATAGGCATCATGCTTACCGCATTCGGTATATTTGATGCGGTAATAGATCCCTTCGTCGGCGCGATCGTGGACAGCACAAGCACGAAGTGGGGCAAATTCAAGCCCTGGATATTCATTGGAATGATAGGAACGGGAGTTCTGACCGTTCTTCTTTTCCATAATTTCAGACTCAGCGAAACGGCGCATATAGTTCTTCTCGCGGCGACGTATTTTTTGTTCAGCATATTTTTCTCTCTGAACGACATAGCATATTGGTCTCTTATGCCCGCGATCTCAAAGGATCAGGGCGTGCGAGAGGGTGTCGGCGCATTTGCGAGAATATGCGCAAACGTCGGTATGTTTGCAATGGTGCTTATATATCTGAACGTGCCGTCTATGTTCTCGTGGCTCGGTCTTGATGACAGAGACGTTTACTTCATCTTTGCGATGATCGTCACGGTAATAATGTGGATATTCCAGAGCATAACGCTCTTCGGAGTCAAAGAGGATAGAAGCCATAATGAGAAAGCCGAGAAGACCTCGCTCCGCGATCTTTTCCGCGCCTTAGCGGGCAACGATCAGCTGCTTATAACCGCCGTTTCCATGGCGCTCTTTATGATAGGCTATTGCACAACGACGGGATTTGGAACGTACTACTTCAAGTATGCTTACGGTGACGAGGGAATGTATATGGTATTCGCCGCAGTTCTTGCGGTCGCTCAGCTTACCGCCCTTTCGCTTTTTCCGCTTTTCAGAAAGAAGTTCACAAGAAAGCAGCTTTATACAGGCTCGATGATCGCGGTTGCGGTATCATACGTGATATTCTTCCTTTCTTTTGAATTCTTACCGCTTATCGTCATTGCGGGGCTCGGACTTTTCTTCGCTCAGGCGTTTATTCAGCTTCTTATGCTTCTTTTCCTTGCCGATGCCGTTGAGTACGGAGAGTGGAAGCTCGGTAAGAGAAACGAGGCGGCAAGCTTTGCCGTCCAGCCCTTCATCAATCAGTTCGGCGGAGCGGCAAGCCGAGGTATCGTATCCTTTACTCTTATCATCTCGGGCATCAATATGATATCGCAAGAAGCTCTTGCCAATCCCGATAAGGCAGCCGAGATCATAGCGGCAACGCCCGATTCGGCGATATGGATAATGAAGCTTTCTATGATGATACTTCCCTTGATATGCATTCTTATCGGCTTCGTTTTGTATATGAAGAAATTCAAGATAGACGAAAAGATGTATGAGGAGATCATCCGCGACCTCGAAGAAAGAGAGAGGTCGGGCGAGGATAAGAAAGAGGGAAGTGAGGAAGATGGGGATAAAGAAGGCAAAGAGGGAAATGCTCCCGAGAGCCTCGAGGGGGACTCGTGTAATGTTCAAGCTTAAGGAAGGATTGCTATTAGGCTCTGCGACTGCGGCGGCGCAGATAGAGGGCGGCTGCGACGATCATAACTGGGCGAGGTTTTCCGCCGAGGGTAAGATCAAGGACGGCAGCGACATCAGGCGCGCGTCCGGGCATTTTGAAAGGTGGCGCGAGGATATAGATCTCATGGCATCAATGGGGCTGAAAATATACCGCCTCGGAATAGAATGGTCGCGTATTGAACCCGAAAGAGGCAGCTTTTCCGAGGAGGCTATCGCAAGATACAGAGAAGAGATCCTTTATATGCGATCGCTCGGCATAGAGCCGCTTCTGACGCTCCACCACTTCACCCACCCGCTTTGGTTCGAGGATATGGGCGGATTTACCTCCGGGGAATCGGTCAGCATCTTTATGGAATTCGTTCGCTTCGTTATCGAAAGGCTTGGAGATACCGTCTCCGAATATATCACAATAAACGAGCCGAACGTCTATTGCACCAACAGCCTTTTTTACGGCATCTGGCCGCCCGAAAAGAAGTCTATCGGGGCGCTCATCTCGGCGTTTTCGAATATGACTGCCTGCCACGTTATGGCATACCGCTATATTCATAAAAGGCGCTCCGAAATGGGCTTTTCCGATACCCGTGTAAGCTTTGCCAATCATTTGAGGGTATTTGAGCCTAAGAGCAAAAGAAATATTTTTCATAGAATATCGGCACGTCTAACAGACTGGCTCTTCCAGGGCGCGATAACGCGAGCTATGATGACTGGAAGATGCGCCCTTCCCGTGCTTAAAAGGCGTGGAGTGACGAGGGGCAGGTACTACGACTTCATAGGCATAAACTATTATTCGAGAAGCACCGTTACGGGAATTCGCGACGGCGTGCGAGAGGGCGCGCCCAAAAATGACCTCGGCTGGGAGATATATCCCGAAGGGCTTATCGAGATATCGAATAAAATGACGAAAAAATATTCCGCGCCCGTATACGTCACTGAGAACGGAACGTGCGATAACAAAGACTCCTTCAGATCAAGATTTATATACGATCAGTTAAAACTCATATCCGAGACGGAGAACGGCATCGAAAGATACTACCACTGGAGCTTTATGGATAACTTCGAGTGGAAGGA
>JAFTQV010000002.1 GCA_017462605.1 Clostridia bacterium
GCTTAGGCGACAGCATGGAAACGATGTCCTAAACTTAAAAAAGAAAAAAGCCTTGGAACATAATGCTCCAAGGCTCTGGCGGAGGCAGAGGGATTCGAACCCCCGTGGGCTTTCAGAACCAAACTGTTTTCAAGACAGCCTCGTTATGACCGCTTCGATATGCCTCCGTGTATATTAACTGCTCTCGCAGAAAATAACTTGGTATTCAATTGTCCACTAATGTTTTTGCGGAGTTTCCACTAATTTTTTGGCTTTAGATGTGCCTTTAGATGCTAAAAATTTTTTCCAACTTACAGTCGGCAAAAAGCCAGATACGTCAAGGGATTTCGGCTCTCGGGCGTCCGATATCGGTCAAACATTTCAAGACCGCCTCGTTGTGACCGCTTCGATATTCCTGCTTATATATGGTGTGGTTTACTGCACCATATATAAGCAGTCCTGTTTCGAAGTGGCTCGTGAAACTCGTTTCACGAATCCGCTTCGCATACCCCACGAAGATGCATCAAGCTCGCTTGTAAGCAGCAAGTGTGGGTATCCTCGTCAGAGATATTCCTGCATATATGGTGTTATTCACTACCCCATAAAGGCTCGCCTATAAAAGCAAGCATTCGTGCTTTAGATAATACCATATTTTTATTTAAATGTCAATACATAAAGTAAAATCTCTTTTTATTAATTTATTTTTAACTGAAATTTACGTTCGTGTATTCGGGCTTTTTTGTCTCATGGGACGTGGCAGCCCATTAATTATGCTTACCGCTCAATCTCGCCTTTCCAATCAAGGATACCGCCAAACTCAACTATGTTCGTGTATCCGAGCTTTACAAGCTTTTCCGAAGCTTCCTTGCTTCGTCTTCCGCTTCTGCAATATACGAGTATCAGCTGCGACTTATCGGGAAGCTCGGAAATCTCGGCAGTGCCGATATCTTCATTCGGAACGTTTATCGCCCCCGGTATATGACCCTCGGCATATTCATCGGGTCTGCGCACGTCGAGAATTATATAGTTTTTCTCATCTTTCATCATCTTCGCTGCCTCGTCCATGCTTATCTGACGATAGCTATTTGCATAACCGCCCGAAGTCCCGCAGGACGAGAGAAGCATCAGTGAAAGAATAAACGGCAAAAGCCTTCTGATTTTTCTCATAATCGATCTCCGCGATTTTGGATTTCTTTGTTATTTATATAAATTCTAATATTTCCGCCGCGTTTGTATCCGGCTTAACCTTTGGCATTACCTTTTCTATAATTCCGGTCTCATCAATGATGAAGGTAGTACGAGCGACACCGAAGCTGACCTTTCCGTAGAGCTTCTTCTCTTGCCACACGCCGTATGCCCCAATTGCCTCAAGCTCGGGGTCGGAAAGCAAGACGAAGGGGAGATTATATTTATCCGCAAATTTAACGTGAGAGGCGATACCGTCACGGCTGATTCCGATAACCTCTACTCCTCTTTTTTGAAATTCCGCATATGCTCCTGCAAAGGCGCATGCCTGTCTTGTACATCCCGGTGTGTTGTCCTTGGGGTAGAAATAAAGCACCACCTTTTTGCCGATAAAGTCTGATAACCTGACGTCATTTCCGTTTTTATCTTTAAGAGTAAAGTTTGGCGCGCGATCACCTATATTTAGCATTTTTCCGTCTCCTTTTTGTGGTACTGTAAGGTTCTCCATCTAAAAATATTATACCACAAACCGAAGGAAAATACAAGGCTCTATTCTTTGTTTGAGGCAGTGTAATTTTAGATAGCTTGGAAATGTAAATAAATTAACCTGCCTTTTACGTTGACTTCAGGTATCTTCGTGAAGGGCAGGTTGTTCTTTAGGTATAGTGATTTCTTTCGATGATCGATTCAGATCAGCTTTAAGAACAGCGCGTTAAGCGCTTCCCATCCGTGGGGCTCGGATTCGGGAAGCTCGGATATTGCTTTTTCGACCCTATCCATTTCGCCGAGAAGATATTCGTCGATCCTGCGGAAGCATTTGCCTTCGCCGATCTCGGGCATCGTCATCTTCATTTTGAGAAGAAGCTCCACGTCCGGCTTGATGCACTCGTCAAGGTACTTATCCATAAGTGTTTTGAAGAGCATAGGTGGCGGCGTGCCCTCTCCGAGAATCCATTTGCACGCGAGAAGCGGTCTCAGAACGTAGAAATACTTTTTATATCTGACGATCTCTTTGCCGAGATGCACGTGATAATTGCTTTTTGCGGTGCTGAGGTAGTGATATAAGCCCGACTTCTTGACGAAATGACTTTCGATTGCCCGCGAGACCTCTTTCCACTCATCCGTCGTTTTGTATATTATGGGAGAATTATTCCATTCAAAGAGCGTGGGGTTAGATTTATGCAAAAGCCTCAATGCCTTTTGAAGATCCCAGCCGTTGATATCCAGGGTATCATCAAGCTGCCATTCGATCACGTCCTTCGTCTTATCAAGCCTCAGATAATACTCCTTCGGGCGCGCATAAATAAACCGAACGTCATAGTCGCTATCCGGGGAAGCGAAGCCCCAGGCTCTGCTGCCCGACTCAACGCAATGGAGTATCCTTACGTTCTCGCGCTCTTCTATTTCCTTAAGCTTTTCCTTGACCGTTTTTAGCATTTTAATCCCCCTTTTGAGTGGTTTTATTTACAATATCACCGTCCGGCATAGAATATCTTCTGTGCTGAACATCTTTTACTGCACATAGTATAACATATCTTGTTTTGATTTTGCAACACAGCGGCAAAAATAAAATAATAATCTTTTTTCCACGTAACCTTCTTCCGTGATTCAAAGATAACATAAAACAAATTCCAAAAATACCTTGCCAAAATATCTGCGGTATGCTACAATTATTTTGAAGGGCGGATTGCTGAATTATCATTGAAGGGGGAATTGCATGAACGAAGATTTTCATCAGAAACTAAAGAGTTGCTTTGCAAGGATCAGAGTTCTTTTTTCCTCTGACACTATTGATAGCAACAAGGTCAATGCCGCCATGGGTGACTTGCGATTTTGCGCAAAGCGGATCGAAAAGCGCGGCAGCAGAAAAGAGCGAAAAATATTGCTTTACTGCATACATAAGATCTTGCAATTTATTAAAGAAGATAACCGTGAGAAGATATGCAGCTTCACCGATCTGATATACGCAATGCCTGATATATTCATAGGGAAAAGAAATTTTTATTCTTTCAGAGATGAGATAAAAGCTTTCAACGAAAGGTTCGGGGAGTCTTGCTTTGAGAACATGAAGAACGTTCAACCGTTTTTCACGAAGAAAGCTCCGAAAAACGCTCTGTCTTACTTTCATCCTGATGCAGATAAGACCTTCAAGGCGAATTATCCTATCGGCTACGTTGTGCTTGTTATCTGCGGGATATTCGCATTCATTCTTCCCTTGATCGTCTACACGATATATCTTTATAGCTTAGGTGAAAACACCGAAACGGGCGGTTGGCCGGTGCTTGCCATTGTCGGTTGCATAATAATGGGTGTTGGTTTATTCAATATTGTTGCCGCTTTTATAGGTCAATATCTCGGGCATATATTAACCGCTATATGCTTGACCGTTGGGGGAGCTTTCATTTCGCTTTCCGTTTTTATGACTAATCATCCCGAGCTGTATGATGAAAAATTATCAATTTATTATTTAGTTTCGCTCATTATGCTCTTGATACCGCTTTTATTCTACCCATGGTTTCGTTCGAGCTTAAAATCTCACTTAAGCCGTTTAAAACGAATAAGCGAATCAAAAATCAACAAATATATGAAAGGAAGTAAGAATTTTTGGTGGTACGAATCTCTGCACAAAGAGGTTGGATTGGGATTACTGTATTACGTCAACAAAATCTTTACTATCCTCTTCGCTTCAACACTCGTTCTTACCTTGTTTTTGGGATTTATTAAGGATATGTCTTTGATCCTATGCCCGATGAACGTTATTCTTCACGTTCTGAATGCGTTTATGATTTTGTTTGCCACTACCCGTGATAATCTTGATCGCTACGGCAAGCCTTTTGTTTTTATCGCAAAAAGGCCAAACGGCGGTATAGATTCTTTTATTTTTGATATTTTTTTGGTGATTTTTTGCTTAATGATAGCATATGTAAACATTCTGCTCTTTGGAGACGTTTGGGGCATATCGCTGCGCTTTAAGCTATAAATTTTCATCTTGGTGGAGACGATGACTCGAACAGAATTTGAAAACATAGTTTTGGATAGGTACGGCGTTCGGGCAGACTATCCTTTTGAGGACGATCTTGTGACGGGTGTATTCCGCCACACGAGCGGAAAGTGGTTTGCGCTTGCTATGAACATTTCAGAAGGAAAGCTCGGGCGGAGGGGTTGCGAGCGGATAGAGGTCGTCAATCTTAAGTGCGCGCCCGAGGTCATAGAGTCGCTTATAGGAGAAGAGAAGGGAATATACCCTGCATATCATATGAATAAAACTCATTGGCTGACGGTCGCGCTTGACGAATGCGATGAGGCTACCGTCTCCTGGCTTCTCGGGATCAGCTACGGCTTGACAAGCGGCAAGCGGAATAAATAAATTCGTCCCGACTATTGCAAAATGACCATTCTTGTGCTATACTTATAAAGAAATCATAATAAAAAGATCATCAGAAAAGAATGCGAGGGCATCTTTTCAGAAAAAATAAAACTGCCGCCGGGTAGTAAATGCGAAGCATTTGCCATGCGTATCATTAGGCCACAGAAGATACGCGGACAAATGCTTCTTTTTTCGGCGTCAGCCAATATTGATTCAATAAAACTATACGGGAGATCTTATGAAGAAAATTTTCACTGTCTTTACGAAAACCGAGCTTGCCATAATGTCAGGCTCGATACTGACTATTCTGATCGCGTTTTTCGCCTTCGGCGGCGAGGGGTATCTTTCGCTTATTGCCTCACTTATAGGAGCAGTCTCGCTCATGTTCTGCGCTAAGGGAAATCCCTTGGGTCAGGTGCTTATAATTATATTCAGTATCCTTTACGGCATAATATCATTTGAGGTAGGATATTACGGCGAAATGATAACATATGTTGGCATGTCTGCGCCAATGGCGGTCTTTGCTCTTATCGCCTGGATAAAGAATCCTGCGGAAAAAGGGAAGTCCGAGGTCAAGGCTTACCGCTTGACTTTCCGCGATGCTTTGGTAATGATCTTACTTACTCTTGCAGTCACCTTCGCCTTTTATTTTATTCTTAAATTTTTTGGAACGTCCAATCTGCCCGCAAGCACTCTTTCTGTCACAACGAGCTTTGCCGCAGTCTATCTCACTTATAAAAGAAGCCCCTTTTACGCCCTTGCATACGCCTTAAACGACGTTGTGCTTATCGCAATGTGGATCTTCGCTATGCGAAGCGATTCGTCCTACGTTTCCGTCGTCACCTGCTTTTTGGTATTCCTGCTCAATGATCTTTACGGTTTCTTCTCATGGCAGAGAATGCAAAAAAGGCAGGAAGAGAAGAGCAGAAGGGAGAACGCGGATCAAAGTCTGTGATCCCTCTTTCTTCTAAATTCGCCCGGCGTCAATCCTGTCATGGAAGCGAAAACGCGGTGGAAGCTGCGCTCTCCCGAAAATCCGCACTCAACGGCAATATCGGCTACCGTCCTTTCAGTATGTAAAAGATATAGCTTTGCGTGGTCCGCCCTTATGGAGTTTAAGAGGTATCTGAAATTCATTCCTCTTATCTCACCGAGGCATCTCGATACGTATTCGGGATTATAATTCAGCTCCTTTGCAACGCCGACAAGAGAGACCTTTTCCCTAAAATGCTCTCTCATATACGATATGACCTTAAGCGCAGTTGAAAGAGCGCCGCTCTTCTTTAATACCTTAAATTCGGGAACTGTGCGCGCGTATTCCTCGTGAACGGCGTAAAGGGCAGCCTTGATCATACGGAACTGCTCCCTGTCGCAGGTGATAAGCTCTTCTTTAGTATCTATCATTCTGCTTTTCAAAAGATTCAGAACCTCATTTGAGGGCGTGAATACGGAGCGACCGGTATTGTAGTAATATTCCGTGTCCTGCGAGAAGTCTGAAATAAAATCATTTGAAAAAACAGCAAGCCATATATGAGAATAGCTTGGCGTATAAAATCCGTGAAGAGCGAAGGGCGGCACTATTACGACGTCTCCCGCTCTTGCAGTCTCCTCTTTGCCGTCTTTGCTTACCGTTATTTCCCCGTCAAGAACGAGAAGAAGCTCGGAAAACTGATGCAAATGGGAGCGCATCTCATACTTCCCCTTTTTGACAGAAGTGCGGAGAGTTCCCGTAAAGCCAAAATTTGATGATTGTACCGTTATCATTTTTGATTTCCTTGTTAAAAACTATAATTACATCAATGTAATTTTATCATTTATTATCCAATATGTCAATACAGAAGAAGAGAAAAGTCTTCCGTATTTTTTTTATTTTTTCTTAAAAACATCAAGTTTTGTCAGTTTATAATCAGTAATTGTCATAGTAAAGTTATTATTATAATGATATAATAGAATTAGCAAATAATTTTCTTTTAAAGAAAGGAAAAATTTATGAAAAAGAACTTCAACAAAAAGCTGATCGCATCGCTTCTTTGCGTGCTGACGGTGATAGTCTCCGTTCTTACGGTGACGGTATTCGCCGATACGCCGACCGATGCGATGACTGCGATCAAAGCCGAATTTGAGGCAGAAGGGAAAAATCTCCTCGTTGGCTCAAAGGTATCTGTGAGCGACGATGGATACATAGGAATTCCCGTTGAACTTACTACCTATTACGATTTTGCGACTCACGGAGCAGCAAAAGCGGGATACAACGGAACGCCTCTTATGATCTACGTTGTCAACACCGGTGTGGAACGCATCGGCGCGAAGACTGACGTTGAGATCATCAAGGGTATGCTTGATGATGGCTACATAGTCGCCGTTCTTGACTATAAGAACCACGCGAAGGCTGTCTCCCCCGATCTTGACTGGTCGACTCAGACGATCAGAAAGAATATAATGAACTCAAAGTATTTTAAAGACACATCTAAGGTTCCCTCGGGTACTTACTATTCAAACTATATCGTTCCCGCAGGATATGACGTTTCTATAAGAAACGTTTTCTGGGAAGCGGATAAGCACGGCGCGGACGGTACTCTTGAAAAGATAGTTGAAAACTGGAACACCGACCTTCGCGGCTGGTTTTCTTCAAGCGTAAGAAGCAAGAAAACGTACGTTTACTGGCTTGATAACGAGAATAAGCCGAAAAGCACTCAGAAGGGCTTTGACGGCACTGATCCCGTATGGTATGCCGATGCCGAAGGTAAGACCGTGGCTTCTCCCGATACCGACTCGGACAACGACGGCGTTCCGGACGGAAAATACGTTCACATTCAGCATACGCTCGCAGTCGATATAACCGACTGCGTTGGCAAGGACGGAACTCCGATAGATCTTAACCTTTATATGGATATCGTCTATCCCACGACCAAAGAGGGAAGCGAGATAGATCCCGTTCCGATCGCGGTTCTTGCAAACTCCTCGGAATATCTTTCGACCGCAAGCACAGGCTCCGGTCTCCGCCCTCAGCACAACGGCTTCCTTTTCAACGGCTATGCGGGCGCATCATTTGATTATCTCTATCAGCCCATGGCGCAGTCTGATTACTACGGATATTACGACGGCAGAACAGACCAAGGCGCGCTCACAGGCGACCGTATGAACTACGGACTCCACCTTTATAACGACAAGAGAATAAATACCGCGGCGATGAGATATCTCAGATACCTCGCCCTTACCGACCCCGATACGTATAGCTTTGATATCACCTCGATAGGCGTATTCGGCAACTCCAAGGGCGGTTGGTTCTCCTACCTTGGCGAAGAGATCGTCAAAAATCCTGCAACTCCCACCGAGGGTCAGACTCTTGCTGAGGCTATTGACGCTAAGATCAACTCCTATACCTCGAAGAGAATGTTTGAGGGCAGCAACGGAGAGACGAGATACGAAATGGGCAGGGAGACCTACACCAAGCGCGGTGTGACTATCGACGGCGGCGAGCTTCAGCCCTGGCTTACTTATACGAAGGACGGCGTTGAGTACGAGATCCCCTCATACGCAAGCTGGACCTACGCATCCAACGGCTCTCAGCCCGAAGACGTTTCAAAAGGTCACTCCCCTATGTTCATAGCTCTCCACCTTCAGGACGATTTCTCGACCTATGCAAACGCATTTGCAGAGGTTGCGGGCAATCTTAAGGACGTCCCCTCTTACTACGTTGTGGTCGACCTTGGGCACACCTTTGCATACGGACCCGATTGGTATCACGGATTTGATACGTATCAGGCAATGTTTGACTTCGCGGGCTATTATCTTAAGGGCGATGCCGTTAAGGTAGTTTATATCACGCCTATCAATGCAACGGGTAACGTTTCTACAACGAAGGGTATTACCTTAAAATTCTCGGGCGCAGTTCCCGCGAGCGAGATCGAAAAGGTAAAGATAACCGCTAAGAGCGGCGCTGCTGCTACGGGTAGCTGGGACTACGTTGCAGGTATGACCGAATGGACCTTCAGCCCCAACGCTCTTATTCCCGGCGAGGAATATACTATAACCGTCCCCGCGGATATCAAGGGTGACAACAATAAGGCTATGGGCGCGGCTTACACCGCTACCTTCTATACCGAAGCAGAGACTGTTGCCGACGTTACTACCGTCACCACCGAAAAGGGCACGTACCTCACCTTCACAGCTCCCTCTCTTGCATCCGCATCAGATGCGCGCGTAAGATTCAAGGTTGACAACGACGCGGCTAATATCGCGGGACTTTACGCGGTAAGCAACTTCGATGCATCGAACCCCGATGCGGCAACCGTCGGCGCTAAGATAGGCACCGTTAATCTTAAGGGCGGCGGATACTACGAGATCGATGCATCGTCGGTTATTTCCGCAGCATCGGGCAGCGAGCTTACCCTCTTGTTCAAGGCAGAGAAGGCTGAGTCTGAAAACACAAAAACCGCATCTCTTTCGAGCATTTCTCTCGGAGCGTATGCAAGAAAGAACGATGAGACTACCGCTCCCGACGGAGTCACCGCGGCTATCGGTCTTTACGTTAATGAAAATATAAGACTGAACGGACAGAATCAGTACCCCTACGACGTATTTTACAATAACGGAACAACTCTCTTCACCGCAAGCAACCTCTTCACCTCATCCGCGATCACCACTGCAGACTACGGAAGAAAGTTCACGGTATCAATGAGAGTATACGATACGGTTTCAAGACTCATACAGCTCTCGCTCACCCCTGCTTACACGGCAACGAACGGCGTCCACGACTTTGACGTTGAGCGCCACAACTTCAAGACTGTTGCAGGCGAGTGGACCACACTTACATTTGACTACGTCGTTTACGAGCCGAGCTACGGAGATAAGGCTCTCGCGAAGAAGGCTCTGACCGTCCTTCTCGGAACAACGGGCGCTTCCGAAAAGCCTGTCTATATCGAAAGCATCAAGGTCACCGAGACGGTTACCGATATGTCGGTCAGCTCGGCATCTATCGTTCTCGGCGCAAGAGACGATGCTTACAAGGCGGATACCGAGGGCAAGCCCTTCACTATCGGAGCAACAGGCTATGACAGCTTTGCAAAGGCTCTTTCCGCAGCGAAGAGCGGCAATACCGTCAAGCTTAATAAGAACTACACCATGACCTCGAGCGATAACTTCTCGAACTGGACAGCTCTTGGAAATATCACAGTCGATCTGAACGGATATAAGCTTTACGCAAACGGCGGTTACTCACCCATCGTGGCAAAGGCTTCATCCAAAACAGTCGCTACCACCAATATCACCTTCAAGAACGGAAGCGTTTATCTTTACAATAAGCCTCTCGTTTCTTACGGCGGCTCGAGCGCGGCAGGCGACGGAAAGGTATTCAATATCACCTTCGATACCGTCAACGTCCTTAACGCCCCCGGATCAAGACTTTATAACGTTATTTCCGATACCGCGATCGATGCAAGCTCGGGCGCAGACGTCAACATCGCCTTCCTTAATTCAAATATCGATTTCAGAGTCGGAATGAATACAAGGCACGTTATGACCGTCTTCCCGATAGGAGAGGGAGCTCTTGATCTTTCCTACACAATAACGGGCGGAAGCGTTTATCTTGACACTACCGCAAATCTCGACATCTTTACGTCTATAAAGAAGCTTGAGCTTCTTAAGACCTCAGGCGGCGCTTATACTACCTTCTCAATTCCCGCGTCTGTGAACGTTGCGGATCTCGCGATCATGAGAGATGACGGAATCGCTACCTTCAAGAATAGCGGTGAAGCGAGCGGAATAGTTACTTACACCACAGATAAGAGTCCTCTTTCGACCAAGTACGGAATTATCCCCGAGGCATACGCCGATGCCCAGGCTTATCCCTTCGTTCTCTTTGACGAGAAGGGAACCTTCAAGGGCGCGTATAACTGCTGGATAGGAAACAGCGACAACGGCGCGGGCGGCGTTTTCGGAGCGGCTAAGAATTACGTTGTCAACCCCTGGGACGGCGCATCCTACGGATATAACCCCAAGGAAGCATTCATCGTTATGCGCCGCAACTATACCTTTGACGCAACGAAGGACGTAAGATTCGTCAACCTTGCTCAGCTTCAGGGTACTATCAACGTGGATCTCGGCGGATTTACTCTTTCCGCAGGCAGCGTTGCATATCCTATAATCCCCGCATTCTCCAAGGGCTTCAGCGGCTCGGCGAGCGGTATTCACGTATTCCCCTCAACGATCGTCGTCAACAACGGTACTCTTCTTAACTACAAGAGCGGTACGGTTGCGATGAGCACCTGGGATTCAGCGCCTGATTTCACTATTGCAAATAAGCACTTCAACTTCATCTTCAACGGCGTTACCTTCGGATTTACCAACCCCAGAGATTGCCAGGGTCTCGTTGCTCACTCATGGGGAGAGACCGGCACTCCCGGCGCGGCAGCTCCCTTCAACTTCACTTACAACGACTGTACCTTTGATCTCACGACCGCGAGCGGAAATTCAACGATCTTTTCTCTCAGCGGCGTTGCAAACAACTATATCAAGCTCACCGCAGTCGTCAACGGCGGTAAGATCCTTGCGACCGATCCCTCGAAGGTTACCGTTATAGACGGTACTACATCTGAGGCTACCTACGGCTCATCCGTTTCCTTCGGCAAGGGCTCGGACGGAAAGATGACCTATTACTCCGTTCCGAACACCGCGTCCGTCAGCATCGGAAGCTACAACGGCACAGACGGAAAGATCCTCGGCTTCGTTGAGAGCGGAGCAGAGGGAAGCAATAAGATCTATACACTTGTTGATAACCCGCTTGTCACAAAATACGGCACTATCTCTTCAACCTACGAGGATGCCGAGAAATACCCCTTCGCGGTATTCACAGATACGGGAACGTTCCGAGGCGGATTCTCACTCTTATCAACTGCGGCTCACAACGCAAAGGGCTATTCAAACGCAAGCAATAAAACCGCGATAATCTTTTTGAGAAGAGATTATACGACGGTAGTCAACAACTATAACGACTCCCCTCAAGGCGACGCATATGATAACTGGGCGCAGGTAAAGGGCACTGTGGTCATAGATCTTAACGATCATACCATTACTCAGGGAGACAGCGCATCCGGTATATTCGCGATAGTCAACTCCAAGGGTATGGACGGAACGACATTCCCCTCAAACTACGTTGTTAAAAACGGTACTCTTCTTGCAGGCTCAAATCCCATTCTCAGAGCAAGAATGTGGACTACAAATCAGTCGGACGGCACAACGCCCGTTGATATATCCAAGAAGCTCTTTACCTGGGATTTCAACAATGTGACCTTCGGATTCAAGTCAGGCGCAACAACAAGCAATCTTTTGCTTGGCTACGAGAGCCCTCAGGTAACGAGCAACCCCAAGGCAGCGCCCTTCTTCTTCAACTACAACGACTGTACGTTTGATATGACGAACGCTCCTTCGGGCGCGAAGCTCTTCAATGCAAACGCGGCTGATTCAACCATGATCACCTCTACGGTGACGGTAACGGGCGGCGAGATCAAAAACGCAGCCTCGCTCAGCCTTGCTCAGCTTTACTCACTTAATTCGACTAATACCAACGGCTCATCCGTCACCTTCAAGAAGAACGCGGACGGCGACTACACGAAGATCTACGTTACCGAAGGCGGAGCTGCTCCCTCGGGAGACGTTCCTACCGAAGACGGCGCTCTTATCTACGTCAAGACCGCAACAGACAGCGGATACGTGCTTTACACTCTTACAAATCTTACCACAAAGTACGGCGCGATCCCCGCTGACAAGGCTTCCATTCAGGATTATCCCTTCATTCTTTTCAAGAAGGTTGGAGAAACTTATACGTATTACGGTGCATACAAGCTTCTCTACGGAGATCAGGATTATACCAACGGCGTAATAGGTCAGGCAGTCGGACTCCTTAAGAACAACTCCTACAACGGAGAATCCTGGGCAGACGGCGCATGCGATGCTATCATACTTCTTCGCCGCGACTATACTTTGAGCTCGAATGAACGTTTTGACAATCTCGCTCACCTCAAAGGAAACATCACAATAGATCTTGGCGGAAATTCACTTTATGAAAGCACAACAAAAACCGGCACGGCAGCAACCAGAAAAGCTTCGCTCTTCCATTCGATATCCAAGCGATTTGCCACAGATGTCGGAAATATGGTATTCCCCACTAATTTCACTGTTGAAAACGGTTCGATCTACGTATACGGCTCAAGCGTACTTCATATGGAGTCCTGGCAGTGCTTAGATGAATACGGAATAATATCAGATAAGAAGTTCACTTGGAATTTCAATAACGTCACCTTCGGCTTGCAAAAAGGCGCTACCGCGCAGTCTCTGGTGACAGGATCGTTCGTTAAATATTCTTCAAACGTAGCAGGAAAGGGCGCAACGCCTTTTGGAATTACACTTAATAACTGTGTATTTGATCTCAAAACAGTTGCTCCCACCTCAGAGTTCACAATTTTAGGCAACAACTTCGAACCCGATTGCTACATGACTCTTGATATATCTGTAAACGGAGGAAAGGTCCTCGCTAATTCGCTTACGAATATCCGTATCTACGATCTTAACAGTGAGGTTGGCTCGATCTGCTTTAACGCCTTAGGCGATGAAGCTCTGAAGCTTGAAATAAACAGCGGAGCAGCTTATCCTTCATATGATCCTTGCTTCTATGACAAGGACGGTAAGGAATATACCTTCCTCTACTCTAAAGCAGAGAGCGGCTCAGACGTTTACGAGCTTGCGCTTTCCATAGCTACCAAGTACGGTAATATCCCCGCAAGATACGCATCGGAAGAAACCTATCCTCTCGTTGTATTCCTTGACGGAAAGTTTGTTTTTGCAACCGATAAGATCGGTGTTGATGCCAAGGACAGCGCATTCCACAGAGCGAAGACAAACGGCTCGGTCATCCTTCTTCGCCGCAATTACACCTTCACAGGACCTAAGTACCAGAACTTAAGCCAGACGAACGGCGCTATAACCTTCGACCTTGGCGGCTTCACTATCTCCTGCGAGCAGACGGGTGATTATCCTCTCTTCTTTGCGCAGAAGAAGACTACGTACGATTCGACTGTCACCGTCATCAACGGAACTATCCTTACCGCTAAGAACCCGATTGTAACCTTCTCTGCATGGGCGGGCTCAAGCGGCTCTTACACAGGCGGAAAGCAGTTCAATATCAACTTTGAAGACGTTACGCTCGGCGCGGTTGCAGGCACGAAGCCTGCGGTCCTCATAGCGTCCGCAAGCGAAAACCTCAGCGAGCCGAAGACTCCCTGTGCGCTTACCCTTACCGACTGCACCATAGATCTTACGGGTCTTACGGATACGACGGTATTTAATATCAAGGATGCAAGCAGCATCATCTGCGTTGCTCTTACAGTAAACGGCGGAAAGATCATAGGAGACGACGTTTCAGCTATAAGCTTCGCTCTCACCGCAGGCGAAAGCACAGCTCTCTTCGATACCGCGATTAAGCTTTACGCAAAGGCAGGCACAAACGCTATATTCACTACCGCAGAGGGCAGATACGCATTCAATCCCCAAGGCACCGAGGGTGAATACACCGTATACGAGCTTATCCCCGAGGCATACGCGACCTTCGTTCCCAAGACGAGCGTTACACTCTGGTCTGATTTCGTTTACAATATCTATCTTCCCGTAAGAGACGGTATAACAGCTATCAACGTTGGCTCTGAGAGCTACACGGCAAGCGAGCTGCCCACCGAGACAATCAGCGGCACAAGCTACTACAAGATAGCATACGCTATCAACGTTATGAGGGCTGCCGAAAGCTTTGAGCTTAAGGTAACTCTTGGAGATAGAAGCGCTTCCTGGACTCTCGGCATCCCGAGCTACGCTAAGACCGTTATTGACGGCGAGGCTTACTCTGCCGAGGAAAAGGCTCTTATGAAGGATATGCTCTCATACATCAGAGAGGCTTACTCCTACTTTAATATCACCTCTGACGCCATCGCTGATATCAACGCGATAATTCCCGAGAGCTACGACGAGGAAAGTCTTCCCGATATGACTAAGACCCAGAAGACGCCCGAAGGATCCGGATTCAAGAACGTTACTCTTAATCTCGGAGAGACTCCCGCATACAGATTCTACTATGAGGGTGAAACCGCTCCTGCTTATACCTTCACGGTAGGCGGTGTTGAGATCGCACCCGAAAGCGGTACAGACTCCAACGGTAAGTATCTTGAGGTTAAGGTTTACGCGTATATGATGCTCCTTGACGTAAGCTTTGGCGCGGAAGGGGAAGAACCCTTTGTATACAACGTTTATTCCTACTACAACTGGGCAAGCGCGAATGGCGAGACCAAAGCGGCAGAGCTTGTTGAAAGGCTTGTTAAATACTGCGAATCAGCAAATGCTTACAGAAATACAATGATACCCGAAACAAATTAAGTTATGACGAAGAAAGGACTGTTATGGAAATAAAGATTTACAATTCTCCTGAAATATCCGTTCTCGATCTTAAAAGCGCGGATATCATCACCACGTCAGATATTATCGGTGACGTGACGCTCGGAACCAACACCTCGACCGTTGAATTAAAAGGCGGCACGTGGGAAACCATAACCGAGTAAAGCTACGTAATTTTGCAGCAATAAATGGAGGGCTGCTTCATTTAGGCATAACCCAAAAAGAGCGAAGATTCCGTCTAAAAAATACGGTTTCTTCGCTCTAATTTTATGCCTTGTTGTTTTTTGAGGTTGAAATTTTGCAAATTTCTTCCTTTTAATGCTCTTTTTGGGTTATGACTAAATTAAGCAAGCCCCAAAGGTGTTTCGCACTAAGAATTCAGATTTTTACTTATTTTTGTACGAATGCCTTTATCTATCTGAATTCTTAATGACTCAGCACCTTTTCATATATCTGAGCGAGGTATATGGACAACCTGCTTTCAGGTCACCTTCGGTGACGTGAAAAAATACACGTCTTTGGGGGTCAGGGGGCATTTGGACACCAAATACCCCCTTTTCTCGAGCATCCCTCTCTGATCATAGATAAAAAGAGCAAAGATACCAAATGAGGCATCTTTGCTCTTAATACTTATTCTATTTTAATTTTAAAAATCAGTTATTAATGCGCCGATTTGAAAAATCAAGGATTGGGTGTCTCTTCGCCTGTCTCCGTATCGGTTCCTTCGCCTGCCTCAGTATCGGGCTCGGGAGCAACGTCAGGGGTTACGTATGCGCTCGCAGACTTAACGTAGCGATAGAACGCCTCAATAACGCCAAGGCTCTTAGCCGACTCCTCTCTATTTGCGGCATTATCCGCGTGATACTTAACGAAGGTATCAAGGTTATACTCGCCGATAACAGGCTCAGCGCCCTCTACGGTGATCTCAAGGGTTACGTTGGTCTCAAAGCTATTAGCGCTAAGAAGTCCAACCTCGATAAATCTCGGGGACTCTGCGGTTACGGTGAAGGTCTCTTCACTTGCTCCTGCAGTTGCCTTAACCGTTCCAACGAAGTCATCCGCAAGCACGAATACAAACTTAGGATCAGCGGTAATTCTTACCGATGCTCCAACGACTGCCGCGCCGAAGCTTACACGGTCAAGCGCGTTTTCATAGTCGTATACGTTAGCATCCTTATATGCAGCATATGCATCATCGGAAACTATTGCAGAAAGGGCAAGATTAGCTGCGCCCTTAACGTACTTAACAGCCTCATTGACGTAGTCAACTACTGCGTAGACAAGCTTTTTATCCTTAGCCGTGTAGGTATTTGCGGTGTCATCAAGAATAGTCTTTGCATAAGCGGCGATAGAGAAGCTCTCGGTAAGAATGATCTCTTCGTTACCGTCATTGACCTTGAGAGTAAATACTACGTTCTTTTCAAGCTGATTTGCAACGCGGTAGATAGTTGCCTTAACGTAGCTCTCGCTGCCAACGGTCACAGTCTCTGTGGGAAGCTGAGTCTCGCCGTCAAATACTGTGATATTTGTGCTGTAATTCGAAGGAATGTATATTCCTACTCCGATGTTATCCGAAAGAACAACGTTTGTCTTAACGCCCGTGATCTTAGAGGATACGGTGTAGCCGGGAGTGATAGTAACGTTTTCCTGAACGTTGGTGGGAAGCGCACCCCACGTTCCGTCGGGAGTAAGGGTGAAGAGGTTTCCGTCGTATGCCTTAGGAGTGGGCAGATCAGCCGCGTCAACGTTTCCGCCCTTGATGTAATTCACGGTCTTATCGGCATTGGTACCAAGACCCTTGAAGGTTACGGTAACGATATCGCTCTGGTAAGCGGTACCGGATTCAAGATAAGGAAGAATTACCTTTTTATTGGTAGCTCTGTTGCTTGAATCGTTAAGCGCGAAGCCTTCGCCGGTATAGCCTGCGTTAGCATAGAAGTAAGACTGATAAGTGAAGTTACCCGCAGAATCCTTGCCGGTAGGAACCTTTACCTCGATATAATCTTCGGTGGTAAGGAATTCCGAGGGAATAGTCATTGCCTGATTCTTCTTAGCGGTAACTATATCGCTCGTGGGAAGATCAACGCCAAGCTGCTCGCAAAGCGCAGCATCATCCGAGTCGATATAGTAGGTATCTGAATTACAAGCGAAAATATCGCCTATAACACCGCCGAATACGCGGACTCTATAATTACCGATATTAGAGGGGTTTACGCGTCCGTTGGTAACAACGTTGTTAAATACAAGGCAAACGCCTGTTCCGTCACCGTTGTTGCCGACGATTCCGCCCTTAGCGCCGGAGCTATGCGCACCCTGATTTATAAGGGTACTGTTCTCAACGTAGACAAGGGGAGAGAAGGTATAGTTCTCAAAGCCTGAGTTTCTTCCCGAAAGAGGATCATTCATATCCGAGGGCTTGTTGCCGGATGTATAATAGCTGAGCATATTGATTATCTGGCTATCTTTTTCGGAAGTGGTTCTCGGGCAGATGATAGTGGAGTTCTTTATAGTAATCGTTCCGTCGAAGCATCTCGTAAGAATTGCTCCTTTTGATTCTTCAACGCTCTTTATACCGAGAACGCCATCCATAGTCATAAATACGGAGTTATCTCCCGAGCGGCCCTCAAGAAGGACCGATCCGCTGAGAGTGAGGTTGCTTCCGGGAACAACTGTTCCGTCATCCTTTACAAACTTACCTATTGAAAGATATGCGTTGTACGCACTTTTTCTTCCTTCAACAGTCTCCGCATCTCCAAATGCGCAGAAGAGTCTTTGCGCTCTAATCTTATTTTCAGAGGTATTGTAATTATATCCTTCTATCGTCGCGCCGGGCTTAGAAGAATAGAAGCTGATGTCAACGTTTGACTTGATCACGGCTATATTATAGCCGCTCTTAAGGTTAAGTATCGAATTTCCGTTCAGGTCAACCGCGATCTTGACTGCTTTCTCCTTCATCTTTGCGATCTCTTCATCGGTATAATCGCCATCAATCGTTACACCGTTAACAGTCTTAACTCCACCGCTTTCGGATACCATATAGGTAAAGTTGAAGGTCTTTGTTCCGTTAAGGTTAAGATCCTTAAGAAGCACGAGAGTATCACCGCTGTTAAGCTGAGTATACGCAGTGTAGCTCTCGGTATTGCTTGCCTGAACGCTCTCTATCGCGCCGTTATTTCTTACGTAAGAGGTAAGAGAATCGTCAACGCCGAGCGCGGGAGCATAGAATGCGCCGACTACCTTATAGGCATTATAGTAATCAAGAGTGAGAGGAGAAATCTCCATTCCCTCGGTCACAGTACCGTTATTGGTATCAAACCATCCGGTCTGGCGCTCGATCACGCCATATTCCTTCTCGGTATATATCGACGTAAACTCCTTGGGAGCAACGGGGGTCTCGCCGATCTTGACTTGGGTCTTGACTACGTAAGCGGGATCATTCCAGGGGAAGGTAAGATTAGTTACCTCAGTATTGGTGGGATCCATGAGATTATTAAGCATGGTAAGATCGTCATTGACGTACCAATAGTAATCAAGAGTCTGATTATTGCTTTCCTTAAAGGTATAGGAAACTATCTCGCCGTTAAGATAATTCGGGTTTCCTCTCCAGGAGCCCTCGGTAAGAGCTAAGCTATAACCGTTGGTATAGATAGTAATATTCTTCTTGATCTCAACGGGAGTAGCCACGTCTCTGTTAAGCGTAACTGCGCTTCCCTGAGCCTCTGCAGCCTCAATTGCCGCGGGAAGGCTATTGAAATCACGGCCTGCAACGCTTGCCACAGAGCCTACGTACTGAAGGACGGGAGCCTTGGTGATATAGCTTGCGTGAGCGGGAGTCGCATAGCTCTCGCCTTCCATATATTCATTATACGCGCGCATTGAAACGTTATCAAAACAAAGAGTCGAGCCGACCTTCTGATTTTCGCTCTTATTGATAGAAACTCTGAATCCGCGGAAGGTTGCCGCCTTCTTAAGATCTTTCGTATTGACCTTTGCTGTATCATAGAGCAAGCAGCATCCAACGTATTCACCGTTGATATAAACGTAGGTCACGCCGCCGTCAACGGTCTCGCCGTTCACATAAACGACGACCGAGAGTCTATTCCACTCTCCGAGAGGATTAAGAGCATTGGTGATCTTTGTGTTAATATCGTCATTACCCTTAGTGCCAACGAATTCGGTACCCGAGAAGCTATCGTAAAGCTTATTGGATACAACACCCGCAGCGTTTATTCCAAACATTTCCTGAGAGCCACCGCCGGTCGATCCGCCGGTTCTCGTCTGAACGCCGATATTGAAGCCGGTAAAGCCCTTATCGGAATCAGTACCGAAGTCGATCTCGGCAACCATTACCTTTCTCGTGGGACGCTTAGTGTCTCCGCTATCGAAGAGGTGGAGGTTGCTTGCGCTCTGCTCATGCTTCGAGCCAAGCACGAAGTACGGGTCTGCGTTTGAAGAGTTCTCCGCGTTAAAGTTTCTCGTCTCTGCATCGGGAGCATCGTCAAGAGGAGTTACGCAGTACTGCAAGTATCTGTTCTCACCGTCGGTGACAGAGAAGATAGTTCCTCTCTTACAGTTCCATTCCTGGTCGGTATTTACTCCGCCCGCATATGCGATAGCTCCCATTCCCTGATTCTCGGTCTTAAGGAGAACTCTGTCGCCGGTGTTGGGAGTTGTGGTCTCAAACTCGTAATGGTAAACCGTGTTTTCGGTAACTGTTATTATGCCGTTTGCATCGGGCTTTGATTCGGAAGAATTCGTCTTAGTATAATAGAATACTCTTGTAGGTATCCTTAAAGCTATATATTCTTCCTTTGTATATGCGCTTCCGTCGCTCTTTGCGGGATCGTGAGTAGTGCTGATGATATTTCCGTCCGCATCCTTTTTGATTATCTTCTTCTGAGTCGAAGTAGAGAAGGTGGGATGCAAGCACTCCATATTGTATTCAGCATAGAAGTCAGCCTGGGGAACGGCGTTCTCTATCGTAGTATCATTTGCAACTACTACCCAGGGATATGCCGCGTCGCCCGCAGGATCGTAAACGAGAGAGCAGTTTTCGGGAGTTACTATTCTCGCAACGGTGACCTTCCCACCGTCCTCTCCGTCAACCTCTTTTGTAAGAGCAATATTGTTATTGAATCTTGTGCCGACAGCTGCGTTAAGCACACCCTCGGTTCCGAGAGAAGTACCGTTAAACTGGAATCTTACGCCGTTCATGGTATGTATAGGCATGTTTCTCGTCATCATATAGTTTGAGTCCGTACCGATATTACCAAAATTCTTAACGGTGGTGTTATCCAGAACCACGGAGCCGTTCAGGGCAATATTTTCAACGTCATTACCGCCGAGGAAAACTCGAACCGCAGCTCCGATGGTAGAATTCTTAACGTAAACTCTACCTCTCATATAAGAGCCTTCGCCTGTCGCATCCCATACGTTTGAGGGAGCTTCAATTCCGGGCATAGCCTCAACAAAGTAAAGACGCGAACCGTCCTTGGTCATCGTACCCTCTGCATAGATCTCAGAATTCTCAACGTAAACTATTGTGTCTTCAGCTCTTTCGGCAGTTGCGCCAACAGTTCTGAAGGAGTTGAGAGCCGCGCGGATAAAGGAGTTCTTAACGGTTACGGTACCCTTACCCTCAACGTTAAATACAGCCTTGGTGGAATTATTTAATCTATCGGGTCCGATAAGATTAACCGTATCGAAGAAAAAGTGCGCGCCCTCAAGAGAGTCGTACCTCGTATAGAAAAGAGAGGACCAATCACACATATCGTTAACCGCGTCAACCGTGGAGATAATATTGACGTTCTTAAAGGAATAGCTTCCCTGAACAACGTTGACTATCGCCGAGCAGCTGCCAGATGAAATCTTCGAGCTTGCAACGGTAGGAACGTTCATTCCTATCGCGCCCGTGTGCAGGATCTTAATACCGTTTGTTCCCGCATCGCCCGTTATATTAAATACAGGCTTATTGACTGTGGTAGCAGAATAAACGAGCGCTCCGGGAATCTCAATAACACCCGTTCCGACTACATTTACCTCGCAACCAAGGTTAAGAGTGAAAAGGCTCGAATCTGCGGAAGAAAGGGTATATCCCCCGAGATCGATCGTCATATCCTTGGAAACGATGATTGCGCTTTCCGCAAGATAATCAGCCGTAAGTCTTACGGTTCTCGTCTCGCCTTCAGCAAGCTCCGCATCTTCTGCGGCATTTATCGCTTCTTCAAGAGTAGCGTACTGCTCGCCGTCGAATTCCGCGACGTTTTTGTTCTCAGCGCCGATCGCAAACGCAAGCGCGCCGCACAAAAGCGAGATCGCAAGAATTACTACGAAGATCTTAGTAATTTTTTTCATACTTTTGCTCCTTTGTATGTAATGAAATCATTATAATACTTTAATTAAAAAATTTCGGTACAAAATTATTATATCATTTTCTTTATTTTAAATCAATTGACCGAAAAATAGATTTTTTAAAGACTTTTTTGTTCATATCATACAATTTTTAATTGACACACGTTATTTTATGTGCTAAAATCAAAGCATAAGCAAGAGAAAGGAGAGCCGTATGCGTTACGAAGCAGCTAAAAATCTAATACACGTTCATGCAGAAGAGCTTGCAAAGATAGCAAAGCGCGGTATCTCCTCGTATCAGCAATACGATGATGACGGCTCCGCCGCCCGCCGCAAGGATGGATGCATACTTCTTTCGCGGAAGGTCGAGCTTGGTGAATTGCATTTTCTTATTGAAGGCAGCTTTGACAGCGGAGAAAGAGTACCGAGGCTTTCGCTTTTCTCCGAGGAGATGACCCGATCCAAGAAGACTCACGCGCAAAAGCTTCTTCAAGCAGAAGCCTTCATTCTTGCCGCCATTCTTGCAAAACGGGACGGTCTGTGCGAGGTGGAGTTTGAGACCGAGCTTAAGGAGGGTGAAAGAGAGCCCGTCTTATCCTCTTATAAAATAAATGCGGAAAAGCTCGAGAGTTTTTTCTCAAGATGTATAGCCTCTCTCGCGCTTTACGGCAGAATAGAAATAGAGAGAGTCACTAAGAGGCTGCCCTCAATGAAGGCGGCAAAATTCCCTTACGGATCGCCAAGAGAAGGGCAGAGCGATTTCATTCATACGGCATACAGAGCCATGGCGTCATCTCTTCGCCTTTACGCCGAGGCGCCAACGGGTACGGGCAAAACCGTCTCAGCATTATTTCCTGCGATCAGAGCTATCGGCAAAGAAAAAATCAGCAAGGCATTTTATCTTACTCCGAAGGCTACAACTGCAATTGCGGCTAAAGAATGCTTAGAATTGTTTACAAAAATTGGTGTTTTTGTTCGTTCTGTGATAGTGACTGCTAAAGACAAGGTATGTATTCACTCTCACGTTTGCAGAGAATCAAAGCAGAGCTGCCCGACCTTTAAGGATAATAAATTATCCGCGGCAACTCTCGCTCTTTGTGATCTTTCATTGCCGTGCGCTTCACCCGAAGACGTAAGAAAGACAGCTCTCGAATACGGCGTCTGCCCTTACGAGCTTTCGCTATGCTACGCCGAGCTTTGCGATATCATTATATGTGATTTCAACTATCTTTTTGACCCCGACGTTTACTTCAGAAGATTTTTTGATAAGCGAGGAGACTACGTCTTTCTCGTTGACGAGGCGCACAACCTTCCCGAAAGGGCGCGAGAGATGTATTCGGCGAAGCTCTCGTTAAGTGAGCTTAGGGCGCCCGATATCTTAGGCGAAAGCTCGGATCTGTCTTTTGCGGCGAGCGATGCAATAAAGATAATAAAAAAGGCGCTTATGCCTCTTATACGCGATGAGATAAGAACCGATAAGGACGGCTCCCGCCACGCCGCTTATCACACAAAAAGTCTGCCCGCGGAGTTCTTTTCGGTATTTTCTTCATTATATGAGGCTGCGGACGGTGAGCTTTTCGCATCCTACCGCATAAGAGATGAGTATTCTGCGATGAGGACGCGCGCGCTTCGCGACTATTGCTTCAAGCTCGGCAAATTCAAAAGAGCGATAGAGCGATTTGACGATGCCTACGAGCTATTCGTATTTCTTGATAATGATGAGATCGGTCTTGAGATATTCTGCCTTGACACAGGCTCCGTCATCGATTCAAGGCTTGATCTCGGCAGCTCCGCCGTGCTGTTTTCGGGCACGCTCAGCCCCCTCAACTACTATAAATCGGTATTAGGGGCAGACAGAACTGCTCTTACTCTTGAGGTCGACTCTCCCTTTGACACGGGTCAGCTTTCCGTTAATATCATTAATACGGTGACAACGAGGATTTCCGAAAGAGAAAAGTCTCTCGGAGCTATCATTTCCGTCATCGGCGCGACTCTCAGCGCAAAGCGCGGAAATTATATGATATTCTCGCCGTCCTTCGCGTATTCAAAAACTCTTTTTGAAGCCTTCAGAAAGAAATATCCTAAAATTCACGCTATATATCAATCGTCCGATATGAGCAAGGCAGAAAAGGATGAATTTTTAGCGAGCTTCTCAAAGAGTGACGGCAAGTATCTTGTTGCCTTCTGCGTTATGGGCGGTATTTTCTCCGAGGGAATTGACCTCGTTGGAGATAAGCTGATCGGCTCGGTCATCGTTGGTATAGGCATGCCCGCGCTTTCCTTTGAGAGAGAGGCGATCGCGGCTTATTACGCGGATAAGCTCGATTCGGGCGTTGAATACGCCTATCTGTATCCGGGAATGAACCGCGTTCTTCAAGCGGCAGGCAGAGTTATCAGAACCGAGGAAGACAGGGGCGTAATAGTTCTTATAGACGATAGATTCAATGATCCGCTTTATAAAAAGATAATACCGAGCCTTTGGTCTGAAATGAGATTTTTGCCAAATGCCGTTGCTCTGAAGGAAGTACTCGATAAATTCTGGAAAAGCAATAAATAAACAAAGTTATAAATAAGTAAAAACCCGAAATATTGACTACAATTATTAGCAATATATCGGGTTTTATGTATTTAATTAAGTTATGGAGATTAATTTATCCTGCGCTGATCTTTATTTCTTTTTCTTTGTGGTAGCGGGAGCCTTCATCATATTTCTGTCTTCGATCTTATCAGTCACCATCGCGGTCTTACTCTGATCAAGCTTGCTTCTGATTATTCCGTCAAGGCTTGAAGAAACGCCGATCCTTGAGCCCTGATCGAGCTTAGTTCCGCTTATAGCAAGTCTGCGCGCTCTTCCTGCGGCTGCCTTAGGAACCTTCTGCATATGCTTACAATGCTCGCATTCAGCCATAGTTGCGTCAGCAAAGGCGAGAAACTCCTTGCTACAATATACACACATTACCTTCGTCATTTTAGCTTTACTCCTATTATCATTCATATTCATTCTTTCAGATCATTAAGATGTTGGTCATGCGAATACTCGCCGGGTATAAGCTTATCCTTATCAAGATAAACGACCGAAACAGATGCGTTTTCGGGATAAAAATAAGCGCTTGCAAGCTCCTCGGGAGCGGTGTTTGTGATCTTACCCCAAAATGCTCTTATAACTGCAGCATGAGCGGCAATAAGCACCGTCTTACCTTTGTTTTCAAGAGCAATTTTTAAAACCTCGCTATAAAATCTTTCTCTTGCATGAGGAACGCTTTCGCCATCGGGTAAAACCGCAAGTCCGAAATTACCTCGCCATTCATTTATAAACTTATCGCTCTCGGTAGCAAGAATATCATCAACGCACATACCTTCCCATCTTCCTGCATACGTTTCGCGAAGCTCCTTACTCGTCTTAACCTCAAGACCCCTGATTTTTGCATTTGGAAGAGCAGTATTATATGCCCTCAGAAGATCGGAGGAATATACCTCATCTATGTTCTCTGATGCAAGATACTCCGCCGTCCTGTAAGCCTGCCTATACCCGAGAGGAGAGAGATCAAGATCAGTCGTCCCCAAAAAACGCCTTGTTGCGTTACCGATACTTTGACCGTGCCTGACAATAAGTATCTTGGTATCATACCTTGTATCAAAGCAAAGCTTACTCATATCGGGTTCAGAGATAACCTTTTCTTTAAAATCTTTAAAATTGCCCATTTATTTTTCCCTTAATTTTAAAACCATCTAAGTAGTGTTAAAATGTTTTTCATATTTTCGTACAGTTTCGTATTTTTTTGATTAATTAAACGAGACAGATAAAGTTAAGAAGCAAAAAACGCTGCCACACTTTTTTCATCAAAATAAAATATCTACCACCAGGGAACCTCAAGTTGGAGAATTGAAGAACATCGCGGAAAAATCGGAGGTAAATATAACGATAAAGTACGAAAACGAATTCTCTATATACTATATATTACCACTTTTTGTTGCTTTTGTCAACAAAATTTGCAATATATTGTATAATAGATGAATAATATTATTAAAAAATAGATATAAATCAAGAGATTTAATGATCAAATGGTGTTTTTCGGATGTTATCAGAGAGTTAAAACAGATCCCGCATTCGCAAATAAAATTATTTAAGAGAATTACAAAACAAATTTTCATCTGAGGTGTTATTATTATTTAATTAATTTACATTTTATTCCATCTTATCTCAATTTATTATTCTTTTTTCTCCAGAAAATTACACCTTGTTTTATCGTATTATTTACGAATTTTTAAGAAAAAATCGAAAAAATTAAATAAAAAATCAGTAAAAAAAACACGGAGCAATACAATAATACCATAAATTTCCATTATTTTCTTGATTTATTACCATATTTTTACATTTTTTAGACTTTAGATTTTGTATTAGTCTCATATCATTTTAACTTAAATTGCATTATTTAAACTTAAATTTTATCATTTAAACTTAGATTTTATTATTAAAATTTCTGTTTCACGTGAAACATAAAGTATTTTTATTGATGATGACAAATTTTAATGAAAATTGTAAAAAATAAGACTTATTATTGACATTTTACCTTATAAAATGATATAATTAGTATATATTAAAATATTTTTGAGGAAATCATGGGTAAAATTGTATCATTTTCAAATCAAAAAGGTGGTGTGGGAAAGACTACATCATGCGTTAATATCGCTGCTCAGATAGCAAATAAGGGCAAAAAAGTTCTTATGATTGACATGGACCCGCAGGGTAATGCGACAAGCGGTATAGGTTTATCTAAATCTAAGATTAAAAAGACTATTTATGAAGTTATAATTGGAAAATGCGACGTTAAAGATGCCGTTATCAAGACAAAATTTAAGAATTTATCCGTTATTCCGGCAACAATTGATCTCGCGGGTGCGGAAATTGAGCTTCATGACCTCCAAGAAGCCGGTGAAATTGAGATCGACTTCATTAAGGAAGCGATAAAATCAATTTCTAGTGAATTTGACTACGTTTTTATCGACTGTCCTCCTTCTTTAGGTATGCTTACCGTTAAAGCTTTATCGGTTTCCGACGGTGTTGTAATCCCCATGCAATGCGAATTTTATTCGCTCGAGGGTATGTCTCAGCTATTTAATACAATAAAAATCATACATCAGAGATTTAATCCCGAACTTAGAATAGTGGGAATTTTACTTACAATGTACAACGGTAGGCTCACTTTAACTAATCAAGTAGTCTCAGAACTTAAAAAATATTATGCGGACAAGCTTTTCAAGGTTCCGATTTCAAGAACCGTACGCATTTCCGAGGCTCCAGGCTATGGTGAACCTATTTGCTATCATGATCCTTATGGAAAAGGCTCTCTTGAATATGCTGCAGTAGCAAAAGAACTGATGATGAGGATATAACCTTAACTGTTTCACGTGAAACAAGCAAAGAAATCTCGCTTAAAAATTAAATCATTTCGCTTTTTGATTTCTTATTTAAAGAACAGAATGCACATTGTTTCACGTGAAACAGTTTATAAGTATCTTGCATTTATTTATCATACTACTTTAGTTTAAGTTTAATTTTCATTTGTTTTTTATTAATTTGATTTATACTAATTTTTATTTACATTATTTTTAGTTTGCTTTTTGATTTTTAATTATTCTATCAAAAGCGGAGAATGTTTCACGTGAAACTTTTCAAAAAAAGCAAATTTATTTGCATCTTTTATGAATTACTAAATTTTTAAAAAAGTCAAGTCATTTTTTATAAAGCAGTCGATATTATAATTTAACTTTATAATTTGGGTAAAATCTTATCACAATACGTCAATTTATGTTTTTAATTGAAGTATTGTGTTACTACATCATTATTATATAGAATAAGGAGAAAAGAATGAGAAAAAAGAATAGTGGTCTTGGAAGAGGCCTTGATGCCATATTTCTTGATAATTCACTCGAGGATAAGCAAAATAGCGGTGAAAATGTCATAACAATGCTAAAACTTGTAATGATCGATCCCAAAATCGATCAGCCAAGAAAATATTTTGATCCCGAAGCTCTTGAAGAGCTTTCCGACTCTATAAAGCAAAATGGTTTGCTTCAGCCTATTCTTGTTCGTGAATACGGAGACGGAAGATATCAGATCATAGCCGGTGAAAGAAGATTCAGAGCCTCAAAACTCGCAGGACTTGAAGAAATACCCACTATAATTCTTGATAGCGACGATAAAAAGGTCGCAGAGCTTTCTTTGATAGAAAATATTCAGAGAGAAGACCTTAACCCCATAGAAGAAGCTATGGCGTTTAAAGCTCTCGCAGATGAATACGGACTTACTCAGGAGGAATTGTCGCAAAAGGTTGGAAAAAGCAGAAGCGCGATAGCAAATTCGACGCGACTTCTTGATCTTCCTGATGAAGTTCTCGAAATGGTCGCCAACGGTGATATATCCGCAGGTCACGGCAGAACACTTCTCGGTCTTAAAGAAAGAGAAAATATGCTTATTCTTGCGAATAAAGTCGTTGAATTTGATCTTTCAGTACGTCAGCTCGAAGAAGAAGTCAAAAGAATTAACAAAATCAGGCCTGATCATCTCGAAAAAGCTGTTACTCCCCCTGAAATGGTTGATTACACAAGAGAGCTTGAATTAAGAGTACAGACTCATCTTGGAAGAGTATGTAAGATCAACGAAAAGGGAAGAAAAAAATCAGTTACATTATTTTATGAAGACAACGAGGATCTTGACGAGCTTCTTAAAACTATCTGCGGAAGCGGATTTGTTGAAGAATAAGTTTATTTTACCATATTTTACCAATTGGAGTATATATGAATTTCTTCAGAAAAATATATAATGATTATTTTTGCGTAAACCTCAAGGATTATGACAAAATAGGAATTGATCTTGAGATCAATAAAATCCTTCTTTTTCTCTTTTTAGGTCTTATTGCAGCTACTGTATTTATCAGTATAAGGAGCGCAAACACCTCGCTTCTTTTGAAAAAGCTATTGCGTTCAGATGCATTTTCGGAAGAAAAGGCTAAAAAGTTATCCGAGCTTGGTCTTTCCGATAATAGAGCTGTTAAATCGCTTTTATCTAAGGGAAGCGGTCCTATTGATAAGATAATACGCTTTGTCGGTTACCAAAAGCCTACGTATGAGGAATACATAGAGTATCAAAATCAGCAAAAGAAGGCAAAATATAAGCCTAATAGCGGCGAAAAAGATGATAAAAAGTCTATTACGGACGAAAGTACCTATCACATATCGATATCTCCCGATCTCTCTTCGGTTTCTATCTATATCGATCCGGAAAAGAAGGACTATGCAGAGAGGATCTATAAGATCAATTCTACTTCTATCACAAAAACCGTTCTCTCATGCTTAGCTATCCTTGCGTTTTATCTTCTGATATTCTTCCTTATGCCGGGAATTTTATCGCTTATTAACGGTATTTTGTAATAAATATAAATACGCATATATAAGGGGCTGCTTCATTTGAGGCTGCAACAAATAAAAAAACAGAGGTATTGTTTTATGAAGTGAACCCAAAAGTTAGACACTTTTTTGGGGGCATATCATTACGCAGTACCTCTGTTATATTTATTGCTATCATTAAGTAATTAAGATTGAAAACTGATTGTATTCTCCATTTTTTATTGTGTTTATGCTTGAATAACTCATTTTTGGCTTAAATAATAATTGATTCTTTATTATTTCTTTTCTGCAGCCAAAGCAATTATATACGTTCTTTTTCTGATTTTTTCAGCAAAAAATATATATCCATATTTTTCCATTATATCTTTTATCCTGCTAATCAAAGAAAAGCCGCCGCCATCGCACTTTAAAAGAGCTTCAAGCGCGCACCAATCAGAAAGAGCAGGGAAGCGCATTTCTTCAGGCTCGGCTGCTTTTTCATCATTGTTTTTCTCTTCAGTATTGATATCACAGAATATATCTTCAGGAGCAGCCTTCAGGATCTCGCCTTCCTTCAATGTATAAAGCTCGATCGATAATTCTTTATCATTGATATTCGAAGGATTTTCTCTGTTTATCGATGCTTTCTTAAGATATCTATCATAAAATTTAGATGCTCTCTCTTCATTCTTTTCGGTCATCAGCTCGGCATCAATTCCGACTTTTTTTGCCTTTTCAAATGATATAGCTATTGCCGTCAGTCCTTCCGTATGAGAAAGAGATATATCGATATCTATATCCTTAATATACGGTCTTCCAAAGCTATCAAACAGTATTTCAAGCTTAAAATTATCCGAAAAATATCTTTTTCCCGATATTCTGCAAAGCTTGATCTTTTCTTTTTCTATGATACTTTCCAAAAATAAATAGCTGATAGACCTATCTTTTTTCAGTTTTTCATCCTTTGTTGCTTCAATTTTATTCAAAACCGAAGGAGAAAGAGCAAAAAGCTCCTTCTCCCATTTTTTAAAGCTTAATGAATCAACGTTTTCAGTATCCAATAAATAAAGCTTGATCATATTTAAACTTCCATAAGAATAGGCAGTATCATAGGTCTGCGCTTTGTTTCTTTATATATAAATTTTGCAACGTCGTCTCTTATAGAATTCTTTATCTGCATCATATCTCTTATGCCCCGATCGAGCATCTTTTCAAGAGCAGTGTTTGCAACGGCCCTCGTCTTATCAACAAGATCACCCGATTCCTTAACGTAAACAAAGCCTCTTGAAACGATATCGGGACCCGAGAATATTAGTCTTTCGCTGATATTTATTGAGGCAACGACTACGACAAGTCCATCCTCGGAGAGATGCTTTCTATCGCGAAGGACAACGCTGCCGATATCACCAACACCCGAGCCGTCAACGAGAATTTTACCCGCGGTAACCGTTCCTGCAAATTTGCAGCTCTTTTTATCAAGCTCGAGGACCTTACCGATATCCGATATAAATATATTTTCTGCGGGTATTCCCATAAACTCCGCGATTTCTTTATTGGCGTAAAGATGTCTTTCCTCGCCGTGGATTGGCATAAAGAACTTAGGCTTAAGAAGAGCCATAAGAAGCTTTAATTCTTCCTTGCAGGCGTGACCCGAGACGTGAACGTCCTCAACAGAGTCATTGACGACCTTGACTCCATTTTTGATCAATGCGTTTACTATCTTTCCGACAAGCTTTTCATTACCCGGTATTGCGCTTGATGAGAGAACCACAATATCATTCGAGGTGAGCTTTACTCTGTCGTGCTCAGAAAATGCAATTCTGTAAAGAGCTGACATAGGCTCGCCCTGGCTTCCTGTGGTTATCAGAGTTATCTCTCCGGGAGAGTAGTTTTTCATCTGTGAGACGTCAATAAGAACGTCATCGGGCAGATCGATATATCCAAGCTCCACTGCTGCGCCGAGAATATTTACCATGCTTCTTCCAAGCACCGCAACCTTCCTTGAATATTTTGCGCTTGCATTTATGATCTGCTGAACTCTGTGAACGTTTGATGAGAAGGTAGCTATGATAAGCCTCTTTCCCTGCGCCTGCATGAATATTCTTTCAAGAGAACCGCCAACGGTTCTTTCAGACGGCGTAAATCCGCTTCTCTCCGCATTTGTGGATTCGCAGAGCATAAGCGCAACGCCTTCGTTTCCTATCTCTCCTATTCTTACGAGATCCATCATTCTTCCGTCAATAGGCGAGACGTCAAGCTTGAAATCTCCCGTATGGAAAACGTTGCCGACAGGGGTCTTAAGAAGTATTGCGCATGCATCGGCGATAGAGTGATTAACGTGTATAAACTCAGCTTTGAAAACGCCGAGCGATACGGTATCGCCCGCTTCAACCGTGTAAAGCCTCGGCTCAAAGGGCGGGGGATTTTCGTCAAGCTTGCCCTCAATTATTCCAAGTGAAAGACGGGTGCCGTATACGGGTACATCTATTGCTGAAAGAAGATATGAAACTGCGCCTATATGATCCTCGTGACCGTGAGTTATAAGAAGAGCCTTTACCTTATGCGCATTCTGTATAAGATAAGTAAAATCGGGGATAACAAGATCCACTCCTGGCATATCCTCATCAGGGAAGGCAAGACCGGCATCAATGATAACTATATCATCTCCATATTCGAAAGCGGTAATGTTTTTACCTATCTCTCCAAGTCCGCCAAGAGGTATTACCTTGAGCTTTTTATCTCTTGAATTACCTCTCTTTTGAGAAGTTTTCTTTTCATTTTCGGCATTTTTCTTAGACATTGATATGCCTTCAGAAATTTCGTCCATAAAAATCTGCGCTCGGTCTCCGCTCTTGAATTTTCCGCCGCTCTTAACCTTTTTATTTGTGATTTTCTGAGGCTTTACTTTCTTTTCCGCTTCAATATGCATAGGCTTATTCTGCCTCATTTTTTTATTTTTAGGTCTTGCTGTCTTTATCTCTTTAGTCTCTTTGACCTCTAAAGCCTTTTTAGTTTCCACAGCATCAGGCTGCATCTTTTTCGTCTTTTCCTTTTTTGGCTTTTTAAGGCCGCGTTCTCCTTTAATATATGTTTTATTGTTTTTCATTATATGTCCTTATTCTGCGCCGTTTGGCGCTAATTTTCATTTAAAAATAATTTATTATATACACCGTAGCGCTGACTATTACGGCGCTTAAAAATCCGAGGGCGTATATCAGCTTACCCTTATTTCTTTCAAAAAAACCTTTACTTAAGCATTTGTGAGAATGCTCCTCAACTATACGGTTAGCTTCCTTAACAAGATCAGCTTCAACTACGTCCCCTATCCTGCCGTCCTCTTTAATAATAAAATATGCTTCCTCGAAAAGCGAGCTTCCCGTATCCTTTAAATATACTACCTTTTTCTGATAACCGCGCATAATTCTCCCCAAATCCAAACCTATATTTCAGATATTTAATTATTGTCCGCGCGTATTATTTTTATTCGTTATATTTTTTATAATTTTTTGGGGCGGAAGACTGACTAAAATTTCGCCACGCTGATCCGCCCCCATTTTTGTCTCTTTTCGGGCAAAATTCACGAGTTTACACCTGAAAATGCAAATGAACAGAATTCACCCTTGTTACGTAAAATGCTTCTTAAAAAAGAAAATTTAAGCGTTTTCCTTCTTAGCTCTTCTTTTTCTCTTCTTTTCGGGAAGCTCTACGTCGAAGGTATCGTCAAGAAGATCGTCAATGGAGATACCGAAGAGAAGCTTGATCTCACGAAGCTTTGCAACTTCAGGATAAGACTGACCGGACTCCCACTTATAAACTGCCTGGCGGGATACACCTACTGCCATTGCAAATTCGTCCTGAGTAAGCTTTTTGATTTTTCTGAGTCTTACGAGTTTTTCCTTGAACGTCATTTTTTCGTCCTCACTTTATTTAATTTATTTATTTTCCAGATCGTCGTACGCTGATCGATCAAAGTACGTAGTATACGTGGGAGAATTTATTCTCCATCCGTCACTCTCTTCAATAAGAGAGACCTCTAAGGTTTTATTCTGAACCTTTCCTTCATCATTTGTAACCTTTACGCCGATAGTAACGAAGACCTCTTCGCCCTTTGAATGAGTTACCTTTATGGAATTATAGTCATATTCAAGCTTATCTTTTAAGAATATATCAGCATCCTTATTTACCATTATAACGTCCGTATCCGCCGTATCCTGATAATATCTGACAAGAGATATGGGAGTTCCGTTTTCATCCATGATGGATGAAAGCTTCGTTCTTATTATAAGCTCGGAATATTCAAAGCTGAAGCATTCTCTTGTGAGAGTCTTCATCTCATCAACACTTTTTATTCCAAAATCCAGAACGGATATATAATCAGCCTCGTAATATACTCCGTTGAATTTAGTGCTTGAAAGATCCGGCGCAATGCCGTATCCATAAAAAAGCTCGTTTAGTAAAACCGATTTTGGGATAAGCTCTTTTGCGACCTCTAAAACCTTATTTTCATCATACTCTCTGTTTTTCTCCGCGCAGCTTACACAGATAAAAACATTAAATATGACTACTAATATTAGCAAAAACGAAGATATTTTCTTATTCATCATCTTCATCATCGGAAGGCTTAGGAACTATGGGAGTCTCAGCAATTATCTTACTGTTCTCCTCATCTATCTTATTACCCTCTTCCTCTATCTCCTCAATCTTATCAAGTCTTGAAAGAGTGATTATCTTATTATCAGAAGATGTTCTCATTACTATTACGCCGCCCGCAGTTCTCGAATAAACGTTGATATCAGAGACGGACATTCTAATAATTGTACCCTTATCCGTAATAAGCATTACGTCATCATCATCGGCGACAGTCTGGATAGCGGCAAGCTTTCCGCTCTTTTCGGTAAGCTTATGGCAAGCAACGCCTCTTCCGCCTCTGTGCTTCATCTCGCGGAACTCATCGAAGTAGCTGCGCTTACCCATACCGTTTTCGGTAACGGTAAGAAGAGTCTTTGTATCGTCAACGATCGCAACTCCGATAACGTAATCGTCCTCGCCGAGCGTTATACCCTTAACACCTCTTGCAGTTCTGCCCATACCTCTTACGTTGCTTTCCTCAAATCTGACGGCAAGCGCGTTTCTCGTTGCAATCATTATGCTCTGATCGCCGAGAGTATGGCGAACAAAGATAAGCTCATCGCCCTCGTCAAGATTGATCGCGATCTTTCCTCCGCGGCGCTGATACTCAAACTCGCGAAGAAGAGTCTTCTTGATAACGCCGTTTCTCGTTACCATGGTAAGATACTCGTTATCGTTAAACTCAGAGATACTTATCATAGAGGTAACCTTTTCGCCCTCGCCAAGCTCTATGATGTTGACAAGATTCGTACCCTTTGCGGTCCTTCCTGCCTCGGGAATACGGTAAGCCTTCTTACAGTAAACACGTCCCTTATTGGTAAAGAACATAATGTGCGCGTGAGATGAGGTGACAAGAACCTTTTCAACAAAGTCCTCTTCCTTCGTGCTCATACCTATTATACCCTTACCGCCTCTGTTCTGTGAAACGTAGGTATCTGCCCTCTGGCGCTTTATGTAGCCTGTGTGGCTCATAGTAAGAATGCAGGTGTGCCTTTCAATAAGATCCTCAAGATCTATTTCCTCGGTCGCTTCAACTATTTCGGTCCTTCTCTTATCGCCGAATTTGTTTGCTGCCTCGGTAAGCTCGCCCTTAAGTATTTCTCTTATCTTCATTCTATCGGCAAGAATAGCGGTAAGCTCGTCGA
This sequence comes from Clostridia bacterium, assembly GCA_017462605.1. GTDB lineage: Bacteria > Bacillota > Clostridia > Oscillospirales > CAG-272 > UBA1740. The sequence continues at coordinate 34,477 of JAFTQV010000002.1, forward strand.
TAGTAACGGTAAGCTTTGCGATCCTATCCTCAACCTTCTGCCTTTCAAGTCCGGAAAGCTTTCCGAGAGTCATCTCAACTATAGCCTGAGCCTGAACGTCCGAAAGACCGAATCTTTCAATAAGTCTTTCCTTAGCATTGGGAATAGATTCGCTGCCCTTGATAATTGCTATTACCTCGTCAATATTATCGGTAGCTGTTCTGTATCCTTCAAGAATATGAACCTCACGAAGAGCCTTATCAAGATCGTATTCGCATCTCTTTCTGATGACCGATTCCTGGAATTCGATATAGTGATCAAGTATTTCGGGAAGAGAAAGAGTTTTCGGCTCGCCGTTTACTATAACGAGCATATTGATAGAGCAGGTATCCTGAAGCTGAGTATATTTATAAAGCTGATTGAGAATGACCTCTCCGTTAGCGTCCTTTTTATATTCAACGACTATTCTCATACCGCCTCTGCCCGATTCATCGCGAAGCGCGGTTATGCCCTCTATTCTTTTTTCCTTAACGAGGTTTGCCATGCTCTCTATAAGCATAGCCTTATTTACCATATAGGGGATCTCGGTAAATATGATCCTCTTCTTATCGTCCTCAACGGTGGCTCTCGCTCTTACGTATACTCTGCCTTTACCCGTCTCGTATGCTTCTCTTATTCCCCTCGTTCCGTATATCACAGCGGCGGTAGGGAAGTCAGGTCCCTTTATATGCTCCATAAGCTCGTCTACCGAGCATTCGGGGTTATCTATTCTGTAAACGGTTCCGTCAATTACCTCTCTTAAATTGTGAGGGGGAATATTCGTTGCCATACCAACGGCGATACCAACAGATCCGTTGACAAGAAGGTTCGGAAATCTTGAGGGAAGAGCAACAGGCTCGTCTCTTGTATTATCGAAGTTTCTCGTCATCGGAACGACCTTTTTCTCAATGTCGCTCATCATAAGATCGGCGATCTTACTCATTCTCGCCTCGGTATAACGGTATGCGGCAGCGCCGTCTCCGTCTACGTTACCGAAGTTACCGTGACCTTCAACCAAGGGATAGCGGTAAGAGAAGCTCTGCGCCATTCTTACCATTGCCTGATAGACCGCGGCGTCTCCGTGCGGATGGTATCTACCAAGAACGTTACCTACCGTCGTTGCCGATTTACGGAATGGCTTATCATACGTCAGATGATCCTCGTACATTGCGTAAAGTATTCTTCTCTGACCGGGCTTCATTCCGTCTCTTACGTCGGGCAGGGCTCTTGAGGTAATAACGCTCATTGAATATTCGATAAACGAGCTTTTTACCTCTTTTTCCATATCTCGGATCTCAATTCTTTGATTAGGAAATTCTATATCATTAGATTTATACTCGTGATTCATTTTCAAAATTCCTTTTCTTCATCATATATCGAGATTTTCAGCAAATTTTGCATTCTTCGATATAAAGTCGCGCCTGGGCTCTACCATATCTCCCATAAGAACGGAGAACATCTCGTCGCAAGCGATTGCATCCTCTACGCTTACCTTGAGAAGAGTTCTCTTTTCGGGGTCCATAGTCGTCTCCCAAAGCTGCTCGGGGTCCATCTCACCAAGACCCTTATAGCGCTCTGCTTCAACACCGCTTGTGCCAAGCTCTGCTATACATCTGTCTCTTTCCTCGTCCGAGAATGCGTATCTTACGTTCTTGCCCTTGTGAACCTTATAAAGAGGAGGCTGAGCCAAGAATACGTGCCCTTCCTCAATAAGAGGTCTCATATGGCGGAAGAAGAAGGTAAGGAGAAGTATTCTGATGTGTGAGCCGTCAACGTCCGCATCGGCCATGATTATTATCTTGCCGTAACGAAGCTTATTTATATCAAAATCCTCGCCTATACCGCAGCCGAGAGCCTGAATAATAGGAATTATCGAGGTATTTGAATATACCTTATCAAGTCTTGCCTTTTCTACGTTAAGTACCTTTCCTCGAAGGGGAAGTATCGCCTGATAGCGGCTGTCTCTTCCGTCCTTCGCTGAGCCTCCCGCGGAATCTCCCTCAACAAGGTAGACCTCTGTAAGTCTCGTCTCCTTTTCCTGGCAGTCCGCAAGCTTTCCGGGAAGAGTGGATACCTCGAGAACGTTCTTTCTTCTCGTAAGCTCTCTTGCTTTTCTTGCAGCCTCTCTTGCTCGGTTTGCGGTCATAGCCTTATCTATGATAATCTTTGCTGTCTGAGGATTTTCTTCAAAATACTCAGCAAGCTTCGATGAAACTATACCGTCAACAAGGGTTCTTATCTCGCTGTTACCAAGCTTAGCCTTGGTCTGAGACTCAAACTGAGCGTCGGTAAGCTTTACTGAGATTATCGCAACGATACCCTCGCGCACGTCCTCGCCGGAAAGACCCTTATCGTCTCCCTTGATGACGCCTGTTCTTCTCGCGTACTCGTTGATAGCCTTGGTAAGAGCCGCCTTGAAGCCGGTCTCGTGAGTACCGCCCTCGATAGTAGACATATTGTTTGCAAATGAAATGAGGGTCTCGTTATAGCTATCGTTGTACTGAAGAGCGACCTCGGCGATCGAGCCGTTCTTTTCACCCTTCATATAAATAACGTCCTTATGAATGGGAGTGCCTCTCTTCTCATTGTTGAGATATTCAACGAAGGATATGATACCGCCTTCGTAGTGAAGAACCTCTTCGCGCTCCTTGCCCTCTCTCTTATCGGTAAGAATTATCTTTACACCGGCATTAAGGAAGGATTGCTCTCTCATTCTTGTGAGAAGTATATCGTAATCAAACTCGGTCTCCTCAAAGATTTCGGGGTCGGGCTTGAATCTTACGTAAAGACCTCTGTTTTCGGTAGCTCCCTCGCAGGTAAAGGGTCTTGTGACCTTACCTCTTTCAAATCTTTCGGTATATCTCATTCCGTCTCTGTGGTTAGCAACCTCTACCCACTCGGAAAGAGCGTTAACGACAGAAGCTCCGACGCCGTGAAGACCGCCTGCGATCTTATATCCCTCGCCGCCGAATTTTCCGCCTGCGTGTAGAACGGTATATACTACCTCAAGGGTGGGAAGTCCGAGCTTTTCATTCATACCCGAAGGAATTCCTCGTCCGTCATCCTCAACGGAAACGCTGTTGTCATCCCAGATAGTGACCTTAATAGCGTCGCATTCTCCTGCGAGCGCCTCGTCAATAGAGTTGTCAACTATCTCGTATACAAGATGATGAAGTCCTCTGATAGAGGTCGTTCCTATATACATTCCGGGGCGCTTTCTTACCGCCTCAAGTCCTTCAAGAACTTGTATTTGGCTGTCATCATAGCCGCCGTTCAAATTTTTATTTTCTTCCATTTTCGTTTTCCTTTCCTTGAAAATAGCACCTATTAATTCTCGCTGTAGTCATCGCTCTCCGCTCTCTGGCTAAGTCCCTGAGAGGATATTCTGGAAAGCTTGATCTTATATTTTTTCTTATCCTTTACTCCTTCGTCGTGAAGAACGAAGGATCTCGGAAGATCGTAATCTCCGTAAAGGATATTTCCCGATTTCTGATTTGCGCCTATATATTTTTTTGTGATAGATGATACCGTTGAGCTGTCAAGATCAAAAATACCTATAATGCTTTTCTTTTTGATGGTAATTCCGTTGCCTATATGAAGATACATTAAGAAAATCCTCCTCCGTCTACCTTAATGACCCTTCCGCCCGCCTTTATTTCTTCGCATGACGTTATTATTATCTGCTTATCCTTGATACCCGATAAAACAAAGCTCTGCCTTTTTTCATCAAGCTCGGATAGCACGTCGTCAAAAAGAAATACGGGGTATTCGGAGAATATTTCGCGGCTTACCTCTCCCTCAGCCATTTTCAAGGCTAAGACTATCGATCTTTGCTGACCCTGAGAAGCATAGGATCTTGAATCCATACCGTTGATCGAAATAACGATATCCTCTCTGTGCGGTCCGAAAAGAGTAGTACCGGCAAATCTTTCGCGCATAATGCTTTCAGAAAATATTTTTCTGTATTCTTCTCTGACAGCTTCTCTTTCGGATAGCTCCTCGGGAATATCTGTCTGATATTTCATTTCAAGGCTCTCATTACCGCCCGAAATATCATTCATAAAGCCTTTTGCATAGACTTCAAGCTTTTTTATATAATCTTTTCTTTGAAGATAAATATAGGATGCGTATTCCGCAAGCAGCTCTGACCATGCCAAAAGCTCGTTTTCGTCGAAATATAAGCCCTTTGATGCATTTTTGAGCAGCGCATTTCTGTTTTCAAGAGCTTTTTTGTAGTTTGAATAGACAGAAATATACGAAGGATAGCACTGAGAGATCGCAACATTTAAAAATTCGCGCCTCATATCGGGTCCGCCTTTAACGAGATCGAGATCGTCCGGGCAGAAGAGGACTGCCTTAAAGGAGCCTATCATCTCGCCTGCAGAGCGCACTCTGTACCCATTCTTTTTTCTGCGCCTTTCTCTTCCGAAAAAGGAGTATTCAAGAGTTCCTTCGCCGTCCTTGCTTTCGTATTCTATCGATATATAGAAGCCATCCTCGCCCATCCGAACAAGATCTTTATCGTCTCCGTGGCGAAAGGATCTTCCTCTTGCGAAAACGTATATTCCTTCTACCGCATTGGTTTTTCCTTGCGCGTTTTTGCCGAGAAGAACGTTTATTCCCTTATCAAAGAATATTTTAGAGGACTCAATGTTTCTGAAATTTTTAGCCGTAAAGCTTTTTATTATCATCTTTCATTCATTCTTACGGGAAGGATCATATAGAAGTAATTAAACTCCTCATCCTTCTCATAAGGCTCGATAGTTATCGCCTGAGTGGGGCTCTTCATCGAAAGAATGATCCTCTCGCCCTCGGAGACCTTAACGCTATTGATAAGATAACGGCAATTAAAGCCGATCTCAAGATCGGATCCCTCATGCTCGGCATCCATTTCATCGTATACCTTACCGTTTACCGAAGAAGAGGTGAGTGAAAGGAAGTTATCCTCAGCCTTGATCTTAACGTAGCTCTTGCCGCTGCCCTGGATCTTCTCCTCGGCGATGATATTGGCTCTCTCAAGTCCCGAGAGAAGTCTTTCGCGGTCAACCGTGACGAAAATATCGTTATCCTTGGGAATTATCCTATTGTAGTCTATAAATTCGGAGTCAATAGTTCTTGTAAAGAATACGATATCGCCGAGATCAACGATAGCGTGCTTTCTCGTGAGAGATATTCTTACCGTATCGTCGCTGTCGTCAACTATCTTCATCATTTCGGAAAGAGCGTGACCCGGAATAATCAGCGAATGTGAGTGAGACGAGCTTCCGAAGTAATCGATATCCGTGATTATCGAGCATTTTGAAAGAGTGTAGCTATCGCAGGAGACTACCTCAAGCTCGTTTTCATTAAACTTAAAGAATGCGCCTCTGAGCATAGGTCGGGTATCCTGCTCCGCGATAGAATGGAATACCTTGCTTATCATCTTGCGAAGGACCGAGCCCTTAATTTCAAATCCCTGATCGAAGGTAAGCTCGGGAAGGGAAGGGAATTCCTCGCTATTCATAGCAAACATTGAGAAGGAAGCCTTTCCGCAGCTGATAGTGCAGCTGAGCTTATCGTTGATATCTATCGTTATCTCTCCTTCGGGAAGAACCTTCACCGTCTGGAAAAACCTCTGAGCATTGATGATAAATTTACCCTCTCTTTCGATATCGGTGGGGGTGAATACCGCTCTTACACCCTTATTCATATCGTAAGTAGAGAGTCTGACGTTGCCGTCTTCAAGAGTTTCTATAAGTACGCCTTCAATAGAGGTTATGGTATTTTTATTCGATACCGTTCCCATAGCAGGAACGAGCTTTGCCATAAGATCCGATTTAAGAACTGTAAATTTCATTTTTATATCCTCTTCTCTGTATAGTTTATCGTGGGCGCTTCCCCCTGCCTTATCGCTCTTTTTGAGCGAAGCGAGAGAAACATATTTATTTATTAACGGTAGGAGTAGTTGTAGTAGGGGCGGTGGAAAAGGTGGAAAACTACGAAAGTCCTTGAAGGTCAAGGGATTTTTGCCGATTTATTCCACTTTTTCCGAAGATTTTTTCGGTGCAAAAGTTTGATCCTTGAATTAAACCGATTTATAAACGGATATCAACGGCTTTTACACACGGTCTTTTGCACCTTTCCACATAAAAAAGTGGAAAACTTAAGTACCCTTGATCTCCTTCATAAGCTTTTTGATATCGCTCTCTGCTTTTATCATAGTTTTTATATTCGTTGTGACTCTTTCGCAGGACGCCATAACCGTCGTATGATCACGTGAGAAGATAGCTCCGATCTCCTTATAGGATTTTTCGGTAAGCTTTCTTATTATGTAGATAGCCACGTGGCGCGCGTTTGCCACCGTGTCCGTCTTTTTCTTCGACTTCAATTCCTCAACGGATACGCCGTAATACGAAGAAACTGTCGCGATTATCTTATCAATAAGAATATCAACGGGAATATTGCCGGGATCTATTACGGAGATTACCTCGTCTATAAGAGCCTTTGTTACAGGTGAGTCATTCATTATCTTCATCGCGCTGAGTCTCTTTATGACTCCCTCGATCTGGCGTATATTATCGTGAAGCCTTCCCGCCATGTATTCAACGAGGTCGTTTGATATCTCGAGATTGTAAAGATCGGATTTTTTCTTGATTATCGCCGCGCGAAGCTCGGGGCTCGGGGGCTGAATATCCGCTATAAGTCCGCCCTCAAATCTTGTTCTGAGTCTGTCCTCGAGAGGCTTTATCTCGTGAGGGGGTCTATCGGACGTAAGAATTATCTGCTTATTTGATTCGTAAAGATAAGAGAAGGTATGGAAAAATTCTTCCTGAGTCGATACCTTTCCTGCGATAAACTGGATATCGTCAATCAGCAGAACGTCCGCTCCTCTGTATTTTTCCTTAAATTCCTGGGTCGTAGAGGTCGATATAGCTGCGATAAGCTCATTCATAAACTCCTCGCACCTCTTGTAAACGATCTTGAGGTGAGGATGCTTTATCTTCATATGATTGATGACTGCGCAAAGCAGATGAGTCTTACCGAGTCCTGAATTTCCGTGAATAAAAAGAGGGTTGAAATCATTAGCGGGAGTATTAGCTACCGCAAGGCAGGTCGCCTTTGCAAATTTATTTGAAGCTCCCTCTATGAAGTTATCGAAGGTATATTCGTCAACAACGCTTTTTTTATCCGAAGCGGTGTCCGCATCCGCATTGATAAGAGAGGTGATCTTCTTTTCTCTTTCCTCGTTCTCTCTCGTATCCTCAATGCTGGGAGTCATATTGACAGGCTCGGGATCTCCGAGATTTGCGGAAAGAGATTCGCTCGACTCTATTCTGACCTTGACCTCAAAGCCGATTATCGCGGCAAGGGTCTCGGTTATAACGTCCATGTATTTAGAAGAGAGTATTTTTCTTCTAAGCTCTGTGGGAGTTGTGAAAACAGCTTCCTCGTCGGTTAAAGATGAAAGAACAAAATCACCGAACCAGAGCTTAAAGGTAGACGGAGCCGCGCTTATTCTTTTTTCAATTTCGGGTAGCATATCGTCTACTATGCATTGTAACTCGTCCATATATAAGTCCTTTCGCTTAGGTTGGTATTGGCTTTTTTAGAGGTAAGTTATCCACTTTTCCCCTTAAATATATAATACAGATATATTATAACACATAAATATTTAAAAAGCAAGAAGAAAATGTAAAAAAGTGCTTACAAAATAAAAAACGGAAAAGGCACATCGGAAAAATGCGCCTATCCGCTTTAAAAAGATAAAAAGCTGTTTTTAAAAAATGATTATCTGCTTCTTTTCGGCTTTCCTTTGAATATGAGGCAGGCAAGATAACCGAAAATAAGAGCCGCGGTACAGCCCGCCGATGCTGCTGCAAATGGACCCTTGAATATGCCTATGAATCCGAATGAATCCACAGCTTCTTTGACTCCCTTTGCAACGTTTGCTCCGAAGCCGATTAAGGGAACGGAAATACCCGCGCCCGCAAGCTCAAACAGAGACTCGTAAAGACCAACCGCGCCAAGAAAAGTACCAAAGCAAACGAGAATGACGAGTATTCTCGCGGGAGTGAGCTTGGTAAGATCGATAAGGACCTGGATCAGCGCGCAAACAATGCCGCCGACCAGAAATGCTAAAAAAAGCTTTGATATATCCATTACAAATCCTCTCCTTCAATAACTATAAGCGGCGCGACTCCTAAAATGTGATCCCCTTGACCAACGCTTCCGGTGCTCATAAGAGCGCCCGTTGAAAGGAGAGCTATTCTTTTATACTCACCCGATTTTACCTTTGGTAATATAAGTGAAGATAAGACCGAAGCCGAGCAGCCGCAGCCCGATCCGCCCGCATGCATATCCTGATTTTTAAGATCGTACAAGAGAAGACCTGCGTCCTTGTGGAGAGAAGATATCGTCCTTCCGTTTTCACCGAGCTTTTCGCATAGCATCTCCTCGAGAATAGAGCTGCCGACAGAGCCAAGATCCCCCGTAAGAATAAGATCAAAGCGCGAAGGATCGTTTTCACTGAAATAAGCGGCGATCGAATCGTAGGCGGCGAGTGCCATTGCGGAGCCCATATTGGATTGATCCTTCACGTAGCCGTCTATAACTCTTCCCGGCATAAAAGATGTGATCTTTATATCGCTTTTTTCCTTACCGAGGATAAATGCGCCCGCGGCGGTTGCAGTCCATTGCGAGGTAGGCGTTCTCTGAGCACCGTATTCGATGGGAGTTCTGAATTGCCTTTCGGCAGCGCAGTTATGAGAGGATGTGACCGAAGCGCCGCGAGAGTAGTTTTTTGATGCCGTCAGCATAGCTGTTAGGACTAAAAGACCTTCAGTGCAGGTAGAGCAAGCTCCGTAAAGACCGAGAAAGGGAATACCAAAGGTGAAAAGTCCGCCCGAGGATGCGACGCACTGGTTCTGCAGATCTCCCGCAACGAGGATGTCAAGATCATCGGGAGAGAGCTTATTTTTATTTAGAGCGATATTGAGCGCTAAGCGGCTCATCTCTCCCTCGGCTCTTTCCCAGGTCTTCATGCCGAAAAGATCTTTTTCGTCTATAAGGTCGAATTTATCTCCGAGAGGACCTCTTGATTCTTCGAGGCCGCCGACCGCGGAAAAGCTTTCAATGTAAACGGGTTTATCAAGATAGGTTATTTTTTGCATACGCAGAGTCTCTCCTTTAAATAAACAAAGTCAGAAAATAGTATATGAGACCGTAAATAAAGCCCGATATAAGAGAGAAAAGTATAACGGGTCCCGCAACGGTGAATATCTTCGCGCCTACTCCAAGAACGTATCCCTCGGCCTTGTTGTCTATCGCGCAGGAGACAACGGAGTTTGCAAAACCCGTGACAGGGACGAGAGTTCCCGCTCCTGCATGTCTTGCGATCTTATCAAATACTCCAAGACCCGTCATAAGCGCAGAAATAAGTATAAGAGTAATAGTGACCCAAATATAAACGTCCTCGCTTTTTACACCTAAAAGTAAATAAATATTAGCAATTATCTCCCCAAATAAACAAATTATACCGCCAAACAAAAAAGCAGATAAGGTGTTTTTTAGAAGCTTTGAATGAGGAGAATGCACCTTAACTCTTCTTTTATAAGACTCTGAATTTTCCATAGTAAACCTCTTTACACCGTTTTATTATGGGTATTATTGGATGTTTTTTTGAAAAATATTCAGAAAAAAGAGACGAAAAAATTGTATTGACAAAATATATAAAAGTAAGTATAATAAAATGCAGGAGGTAATTGCTATGGAGAATAATGATTTTGAGCGCCTGCCGGCAAGCGGAGATAATCTTTATAATGAAAAGAACGACTCGGTCATAGTCCCCGATTCTTACTATTCGGATCTTACCGAGATAAAGAAGAACGAGGAAGAGCGCTACGATGAGGTATTTGACAGCGCAAAGCCGAGGACTCTCGGTTGGTCAATAGCTTCAATGGTGCTTGGCATAATATCCGTGCTTTACGGTTTTATAGGCTGGGTAGGACTTATAATAGGAGCTGTCGCAATAGCTCTTGCTATAGTTTCGAGAGTGAGACTCGGATATTTCAACAGTATGGCGATAGCGGGACTTCTTCTCGGCATATTCGGAGTTGTCTTCGGCGCGTTTTACCTCGTTATCAGCTCTATATTTGGTATAGACGGTATTTTTGATATGTTTTCGGGAGTTTCCGATAATGTGGGAGACAACGGAACTATAACTGATATATAATTCAGGATAAAATAAAGGAGAATTAGATGAACATCGTTTTAAGCTTGCTTTGCGGTCTCGCACTCTTCCTTTACGGAATGGACGTTATGGGCGAGTCGCTCAAAAAAAGCGCAGGTACAAGACTTAAACAAATACTGGAAAAAATGACCTCAAACCCCTTTAAGGGATTTCTTTTGGGTCTCGGTGTAACCGCGATCATTCAGTCCTCGTCTGCGACGACGGTAATGGTCGTCGGCTTCGTTAACTCGGGAACGATGACCCTTCTTCAATCGGTAGGCGTTATCATGGGAGCAAACGTGGGAACGGCGGTCACCGCGTGGCTCACGGCAATGTCGGGAATAGGAAGCGACGGCGTTAATGAAGCTCTCGGTATTATCGAATGGCTTAAGCCCGATTCCTGGATGCCCATTCTTGCCGTAATAGGCATATGCCTCGTGATGTTCTCAAAAAGAGGAAAGAAAAAGGATATAGGAGCTATTCTTCTCGGATTTTCGATCCTTATGGTCGGTATGTCTATGATGTCCGACTCCGTTAAGGATATCCCCGAGGAGTCCTTGAAATCGATCCTCACAATGTTTGAAAATCCTATACTCGGAGTTCTTGCGGGATGCCTCCTTACCTGCATAGTTCAGTCCTCATCCGCATCTATCGGTATTCTTCAGTCTCTTACCGTTACGGGCGCCGTATCCTACGGTATGGCGATCCCGCTTATTATGGGTCAGAATATAGGTACTTGTATAACGGCGATCCTCTCGTCTTTGGGAGCAAGCAGAAACGGAAAGAGAGCCGCGTGCATTCACCTCTTCTTCAACGTTATAGGAGTTGTTGTCTTGCTTTCGGTATTCTCAATATTCAATGCGATATTCAAATTCCCGTTTGTCGCGGGAGCTATCGATATGTGGGGCATATCTCTTGTGCATACCGTCTTCAAGCTTATGACGGTTGCGCTCATCTTCCCCTTCCATAAGCTTCTCGTCACACTTACTAATCTTGTTATTAAAGATAAAAAGGATGAAAGAGAAAAGACAAATCTTCTTGATGAAAGACTTTTCGAAACTCCCGGTGTTGCTGTCGGAGCGGCTACGTCCGTCACCGTTGCTATGGCTAAGATCTCTGCGGACGCGCTTAAAAAATCGCTCGAGGTATTCAATAGCTATGACGTCAAGCTTGCCGATGAGGTAAGAGATCTCGAGAGTAAGGCTGATACTTACGAGGACCTTCTCGGCTCGTATCTTGTCAAGCTCTCGTCCTACGATATGAATGAGCAGGATTCAAATCAGATAACGAAGCTTCTGCATATTATAGGAGATTTCGAGAGAATTTCCGATCACGCCGTCAATATAGTCGAATCGGCAGAGGAAATGAAGGATAAGAAGCTTGACTTTTCAAGCGAAGCAAAGCATCAGATATCGGTTATGGTAAAGGCTATCGGAGATATCGTTGAGATGACGTACAGTGCCTTTGCTAATAATGACGTTAAGCTTGCTGAGCAGATAGAGCCCCTTGAAGAGGTTGTGGACAGGCTTCGCGATGAGATCAAGAGAGGCCACGTCATAAGACTTCAGAAGAGCGAGTGCGATATAGAGCATGGCTTCGTTCTCTCGGATCTTCTCAATGATTTTGAAAGAGTATCCGACCACTGCTCCAACGTTGGCAGCTGTGTTGTTGAGATCTCGAAGTATGACGATCTCAGTATGCATAAATACACCGATAATGTAAAGGCAAACAGAGATGTCTTTGAAGAAACTGTAAATGAATATATGAAGAAGTATAGCTTCTGATAAAAAATAAAAAAGCAAGAATTTGCAAATGATAGTTGTCATTATCAAATACATTTTCTTGCTTTTTATTTTTTTGATCAGTTTATTAATCCTCGTGATTTTCGATAGAAGCATCAACTTTATTTTTCTTTAAAAGCTTTTTTAGCCTTTCATTGTTTTCTTTGATATCGCCAAGGTAGAAGGATATTAAAAAGCCTATCGGTACTAAGATAAACGCAATGGCTGTGCCGAGAGATAGAGAGGGGATGCAGCTCTCGTTCATTACTCCCGGAATTATGGATATAAAAAGTCCGAAGATGACCGAGAAGGTCACGGTATAGAACCTTTTCAAAAGAAGATTCATCAGAACCGAGACGAGAAGCGCGCCGAAGGCAAGTCCGATAGCCGCAGGCAGAAGTATCTTGAAGTTCAGATCGGCAAGCGCGCCGACGTAGGTTTCGTAAAGCCCGAGGGCGGAGAGTATCACCGCGCTGTCAACTCCGGGTATGATATATGATGCGGCGACCGCAAAGCCGAGAAGTACAGACTGAATAAAGTTCGGCTCGGAGACTGAAGGCAAAAGACCTCTTCCAAATATGGTGAAGGCAAGCCCCAAAACGGCAACGCCGCCGACTAAAAAATAGTATTTATTTGACCAGCCGCATTTTTTGACCTCTTTATAGAAAAGGGGCAGAGTGCCGAGGACAAGACCCAAGAAAAGATATCTCGTTTGCATCTCGAAGGTCTCGAGAGCAAAGTCAACGAGCTTGCTGAAAAGCAGAACTCCAACGCCGAAGCCTAAAAATAGCGGGACGAGAAAAAGCACGTTTTTCTTGAATTCCTTAAAAATAGTGCCTATGGCGTTTATGGTTTTTTCGTAAAGACCGAAAATAACGAGAAGGACGCTGCCGCTGAGACCGGGAGCGATACCCCCCATTCCAACAACTATGCCCTTAAGGAAATTTTTCATTTTAATCTCCCTTTAAAGTAAAATACGTTAAGATGATAACATATTTTTTGCCCTTTGTCAACAAAGTAAAAAAAGCTTAGAAAAATATTTAAAAAAGCCTTGACTTTTACCACTCTCGGTGCTATATTATTGATTTGGTAAATACGGACTATTATATATATGAAAGAAGGCGACGGTAAAAGATGTCAGAAACAGCCGTAATTTTAATAACTCTCTCGATAGCTCTGCTCTCGGGACTCTTACTTTCAAGAGTAATGAAAAAGCTCCAGCTCCCTGCGGTCACAGCGTATCTCATCGCAGGAGTTCTTATAGGACCTTATCTTCTCGGTTCTTTAGGCTTTGGATTCAATGCGGATAGCAATGCGCCCGAAAAATATTCTATCCTTTGCGATCTCGCTCTTGGATTTATTGCCTTTGCGATAGGAAATGAATTCAGAGTAAGCCAGCTTAAGAAGATAGGCAAGCAGGCAACCGTTATAGGTATTTTGCAGGCTGTGGTCACAACGGTGGTGACGGATGCGGTTCTTATAGCCCTCTCCTTTATTCTTCCCGACGGTATGCTTCCCATTCCTGCCGCAATAATTCTCGGCGCTGTCGCAACCGCAACCGCGCCCGCCGCGACCCTCATGGTCGTGCGCCAGTATAAAGCAAAGGGACCTGTTACGGATATTCTTCTTCCCGTCGTTGCGCTTGACGATGCGGTAGGTCTCGTTGTATTTGCTATCTCATTCGGCGTTGCGGATGCTATCAATACGGGAACGGTAGACGCCGTATCTATGATAGTCAATCCTCTGATCGAGGTAATTGTCTCGCTTGTACTCGGAGCGGCTATGGGCTTTTTGTTTAACCTTTGCGAAAGATTATTCCATTCAAGATCGAAGAGAATGGCAGTCTCGGTCACCTTCGTTATGCTCACGGTTGCGATATCCTCGCTTAAGTTTGATAACCTTCCCGGCGGAATACATATACATTTCTCCTCGCTTCTTGCATGCATGATGCTCGGAACGATATTCTGCAATATCTGCGATTTCTCAGAGGAGCTTATGGCGAGAGCGGATAGATGGACGGCGCCTCTTCTTATACTCTTCTTCGTTATCAGCGGAGCAGAGCTTAAGCTTGACGTATTCCTTAACTGGGTATTCGTCGTTATCGGCGTTGTATATATTATCGCAAGATCCTTCGGTAAGATGTTTGGCGCGACGGTTAGCGCTAAGCTTATGAAGGCAGACGATAATGTTGTTAAGTATCTCGGTATAACCCTTCTGCCTCAAGCAGGAGTAGCTCTCGGAATGGCAAGCCAGGCATTGCTCTTTGGCGGCGAGGTCGGAACGCTGGTCCAGAGCATAACTCTTTTCGCGGTCCTCATCTATGAGCTTGTCGGTCCCTTCCTCACCAAGGTAGCTCTGACCAAGGCGGGCGATATACAGTCTGAGGGCAAGGTCAGCGCAAGAGAGGAAGCAAGAATACAGATAGAAGAGAAAAAGCATAAGTCTCATTCGGAAAAGAGACATTTCAGATTAAGATAAAAATAAAATTATTTGTCACTTAAAAGCCATTCGGGAGAAACGCCGAGAATTTCGGATAACACCAAAAGCTCGTAATCCGCAACGAATCGCGTGCCTATCTCGATCCTGCTAACACTATCCCTCTCTATATTTATTCCTTCTGTCTGAAGCTTCGCGGCAAGATTTTCCTGCGATAACTTTAATCTTTTTCTCGCTTCTTTTATTTTCTTTCCGCAAATGTTTTTCTTACCGTTATAATCGTATATTTTCATGTTTTTCTCGTTTTCTTAAATATAGTCGCCTTTTCTGTATTCTCCGGGGGTCAAGCCTGTCTCGGCGAGAAAGGCTCTGTGAAAGCTTCTTTCGCCCGAAAAGCCGCATTCGAGCGCAATGTCTATCATTTTAAAATCGGTTTTCTTTAAAAGAGACATAGCAAAGTCGATACGGAAGGAGTTAAGCAGCTGCCTGAAATTCATATTGTAAAGCGAGCTTATACACCTTGAAACGTATGCGGGATGATATCCGAGAGCCGCTCCTACCGATTCTCTTGAAATGTCCTCTCTTGCATGGGAATTAATATATAAAAGGATAGAGGTGAGCGCATCGCCTCGGTATCTCTTTTCGCTCGGCTCGGCAGAAGAGAGAAATTCTTCCATAATAGGGAAGAGAAGCGCCTTATAGAATCTGTTCGTTCTTTTTTCTTGTGAAACGAAAAGCTCCTTGTTATCGGGGAGCTTCTTTTTTATGTATTCAAAAAGCCCGTCCGAGAGCTTGAATTTAAAGTTTCTCCAGCCTGCAAGCAGCTCCGAGTCGGAGACAAGAGCATTGATATAGCTATTGGAGAAGACGCATATCCAGATCTTCACCCGATCAGCACTTTTGTATGAATGCGCCTTGAAGGGAGATATAAATATAGCCTCGCCGGGTCTTACGGTGGTTTTCTCTTTGTCAACCGTCACCGTTATTTCATTCTCTAAAACTATAAGAAGCTCGTTGTATTGATGAAGGTGAGAGTCAAAGCAATACTTCTCGTTCTTTATTCCGCATTTTAAATTCTCACCCGAGCCGAAATTAGTCGTTTGTATTCTCATTTTTTCTTCCTCATCAAAAACTAAAAGGTTACATTTTGTCAGTAATTATAACACTTTTGTCATACGAAGTCAATTACGTATGATAAAATAAATATGAAGAAAGAAACAATATTTCTTTTTGCTTGTTAATATTGCACAAAAATATTTGGTAAAAATGCATTTTCAGGAGGAAATTATGAGATCCGGAAAGAAAAGAAAGTTAAAAATTGTCGCTCTCATCTGCTCGCTTGCATGCCTGCTTTCAACAGGTGTTATAGCTGCATTCGCAAGCAGCGCTATCGAGACGGTGGGTGAAATGGCGAAGGACGTTGACGGGGGCGATGGAATTGCGACCGCCTTCTCCTCGTATAAGGTGCAGGACACCGTGAGGGCGTCAAGCTCGCTTGTCGGCGATGTTCAGTACACCGTTTATCACAATAAGACGAGCGCGATAAAGACGGGCTATGAAGGCACGCCTATCGTTGTCTATACCGTCAACCATCCTACCGTACAAAGAGTCGGAACGGATAGCAATAAGACGATAATAACCTCTATGCTTGATAAGGGTTACGTCGTTATAGTCCTGGACTTCCTTAATAATAGCGATATAACCACAACGGATATTGCAAATTATACTCAGCAGTTCAGGCAGGATATCGTAAATAAAAAGGTCATCACCTATTCGGGATTTCCCGAGGGAAATCCCCGAGAGACTTTTATTGCTCCCTCGGGCTGCAACGTGCTTCTTCAGCAGGTGTTCTGGAGTATAGATAAGCATTCTGCTGAAGGAACTCTTGAGAAGATAGTTGAAAACTGGAATACGGATTTCCGTACCACAAAGGGCGGAAAGCTTGTTAAATGGGTGCATTCGGACGGAACGAGAAAGAAGGTTCTTGATGGCGCGACCTGGCATAATGCCGACGGCAGCGCGAATACCTCGGGCGGTCAGTATACGTACGTTAAGTACACCGTAGCGGAAACTATTACCGACTGCGTTGATCCGGACGGCAGCTTCATTGATATGGATCTCTATATCAACGTAGTATATCCCACCTCGCCTAATACCGAAGTACCCGTTATGTCTCTCGCAAACTCCTCGGGATATCCCACAACTTCCGTGACAAGCGCGGATCTGCGCCCACACTCCAATGACTTCCTTTATAACGGATACGCAAACGTGGTATTCGACTATATGTGGGAGCCAATGTCGAGAAACGCGAGCTGGGGCTACTATGACGGCAGCCAGGGCAATACGAAGGACCATATGAACTACGGTCTTATGATGTATAACGATAAGCTCGTCAATACCGCAGCAATGCGTTACTTAAGAAATCTTTCTCTTTCGGATAAGACGGGAGAATATAACTTCGATCTTGACGCATTCGGAGTATACGGCAACTCGAAGGGCGGCTGGTTCTCCTACCTCGGAGAGGCTGTGCTTCAGAAGGAGCTTATTTCAAGCACCGAGGGTATGACGAAAGATGCGCTTGAGACCGCGATAGACCTTAAGCTTGCATCCTTGGTGCCCGACCGCTATTATAACGGTCACGACGGAACTACCCGTTACCAGGCGAATGCGGGTAAAATAGAGAAGGACGGCTTTACCGTAAGAGCGGGAGAAAAGCAGCCTTGGCTTACCTATGACGGCAAGGAGATAATCTCCGGTTGCCAGCTTACCAACGCCTGCAACGGCTCGCAGGAAGAGGATATTTCAGAAGGTCACGTGCCGATCTTCATATCCTGCAATATGACTGATACCTATAACGCGGCATACGGCTATTCGATAAATATTTATAACATCTGCCGCATGCTCGATATACCTCTTCTTCATTTTGAAGTGCCGATCGGCCATACTCTTACCAGCGGTAAGGATATGAATTACAACGTAGACACCTATGAGAATTACTTCAAATACGTTGGCTATTTTCTTAAAGATCTTCCTATCGACGTAGCGTACGTCTCCCCTATGGATAAGGCGGGAGAGGTTGCCGTTACCGATAAGATCGAAATTCACTTCACGGGCATTGTAGAAAGCAGCGAAATAGCTAAAATAACCGTTACTTCTGAAAATTCCTCTGTAAGCGGATCGTGGGAGTCTTCCTTCGGCGGAACTGTATGGACGTTTACTCCCGAGGCTCTTTCGGGAGACACCGTTTATACCCTTGCTATCCCCTCTGATTTTGCGGGCAATAACGGCGTTGCCATGGGCAAGGCGTATACCCTTAGCTTTGAGACCGAGAAGGACTCGGCTAAGTATCTTGGCGCAAGCGGCGAATATTATACCTTCACCGCTCCTAAGGAATTCACCTTCGGCAATACCTATGTTTTCCGCTTCCTCGTTACCAACGATGCGGCTAATAAGGCTATGCTTTATGCTGTTGACGGTGCGGGAGACACAGAGGGCGAGCTTCTCGGCAGCGTAAACCTCAGAGGAGCGGGAACTTACGAGATCGACGTCACGGATTATATCGCGGCGAAAGCAGATCAAGAGGTCACTCTTATGCTTAAGGCAGAGAACGCCAAGGGCGAAAGAGAGGTTCTTAATAGCGAGGACGGCTCGGCTATATATAATCTTCCCTCAAAAAATAAGAACTCCAAGGTCACCTTCGAAAATGGCGTTACCATCGGAGAAGAGACTGCGGTTTCGGTATATGTAAGCACACCTACTCCGAAGCCTAATGCAGATAATCCTCTTTCGGTTTATTACGACAATCCCACACATTTATTTACATATTCGGGTATAATGGGCGGATTTAAGACCACTCCCGAAAACTATGGAAGAAGATTTACCGTTGAGTTTGACGTGTATGATACGGTCGAGCGAGTAATGAGAGTTCAGCTCAATACCATGACCAAGCGTGTAGATTACGGCACGATCGACTACGACCACGTGTTCTTCAACGTAAAGACCAAGGCAAACGGTTGGACTCACGTTGAATTTACCTATAACGTATACGAGCCCGATTACGGCTTTGCATCAGACGGCAACTCTCAGTCTCTTGCGGTATACCTTTCTCCTACTGGCTATCAGGCGGCGGGAGAAGAGAAGCTTGCTTATATCAACGGACTCAAGGTCACCGAGATCACGACCGAGATGACCGTTGGCAATGCTTTCCTTGCAGAGAAAGAAGACGGAACGGGCATTAGCTATAAAGCGCCTCAAAACGCGGTGAAGCCTCTTGCGGTCTACAACGGCGATACCAAGGTCGGCGAGTATTCGACTCTTGCCGAAGCATTCGCGGCTTACACCTCGGGATATACTCTTAAGCTTCAGTCCGATTATACCCTTACCGATAGCGGAATTTATTCGGGAATGGGAAGCTTTGCCGAGATCAATATTGATCTGAACGGCTATACCGTATATTCAATGAACACTACGGGAGCATTTCTCTGGCTTAAGTCAACGACTAAGAGCGCTACCGTTATCAACGTTTCGGGCGGAGCTATCCGCCTCGGAAGATGCGCGCTGATATCCTATGCCGACTCCACCTTGGAGGGAGCAGGCAAGGCGTGGGGCGTGAAGCTTGACGGCGTATATATAGGACTCACCGAAAACTCATTCGCGACCGAGCTTCTCTCAACATCGGATTTA
This sequence comes from Clostridia bacterium, assembly GCA_017462605.1. Classification (GTDB taxonomy): domain Bacteria; phylum Bacillota; class Clostridia; order Oscillospirales; family CAG-272; genus UBA1740. Next base: position 53,602 of record JAFTQV010000002.1, read on the forward strand.
CCGAGCGGCGCTGAGACAGACGTCAACGTTGAATTCAATAACTGTATTTTCGATATCCCCGATGAAAAGAGAGCAAAAGACGCAGCAGTCCTCTTTACCGCTCCCGCCTCAAAGTCGCTCGGACTTACCTATGACGTAACGGGCGGCGAGATAAGGCTTTCAAGTCAGAGATGGATAACCGTTATCGATAACGCGATGATCGTTGAATTCCATAAGGACGCATCAGATAACTATACCGTACTTAAGATGCCCGAGTCAATAACGACGTCTGTCAGCGGTTCTTACCTCACGAAGGACGGCTACGCTAAGTTTGACAAGGCAGCCTCGAGTGAGTATATCACTACCTATACCTTGGCGTGCGACGAGAATTCGACCCTTTACGGAGTAATTACGGACGATTACCTCGATGACGAGGCTTACCCCTTCCTCGTATTCAAAAACGGCGTTCTTATCAGCGGAGAAGCAACCTTTGCCGCGGCGATAACCAAAGCGAACGGATACCTTAAAGGCACCGATCTTGCCGATGAGAAAGTAGAAATACTTCTGCGCCGCGACTTTGTCAACACGGGCGAAGCATCCTTCGGCTCGACCAACGGCACGATACTTATAGACCTCGGCGGACATACTCTTTCAAGAAGCAGCACTTTAGTGAATGCTGTCGTCAATTCCTCAACCGTATTCACCTATCCCACTTCCGTCATCTTCACCAACGGAAGACTTGACGTAATGAAGGATAAGGGAGTAATAGGCGTTACCCATTGCCTTATAGCGGCATCGTCTACCAAGACCTTCAACGTGACCTTTGATAAGGTAACCTTCGGCTTCGGCGCACAAAGCCCCGAGACTATCACAAAATCAGAGGGTATTTTCTGGTCGATGTGGCAGAACGGCTACGATGCAAGTACCGTAACCAATCTTACTCTTAAGGATTGCACGCTTGACCTCGTGACCAATGCGCCCGCGAACGGAGCTACGCTCTTCAAGCTCACAAATACCGAAAAGGGTCAGGTAAACTTTAAAATGCTCGGTGGAGAGATCATTTCGAGCGGAGCGGAGTATACGTTTGCAACGACTGACTCAAAGGATTCCGTCCTCGTTGGACTTGGCAGCGGCGGAAAGCTTCCCACCCTCAAGGTCAAGAGCGGCGGCGCGGTTATAGATTACGCATTCAGAACCGAATCGGGAGACTACACTAACTTCACGACAGATGGAAGCACTGAGGGCGGATACGACCTTTACGAGCTTACCGTAAACCAGAACGTGACCGATTACGGAATGATCCCCGGAACGTATGAGAATGCCGAAAGCTACCCCTTCGTCCTCTTTATGGACGGTCAGTTCGTTGGCGCTTACGGCACTTGGAAGGCGGCGACGCAGGGCGCGGGAACAGCTCTTGACGGTAAATCCGATAAGACCGCGTATCTGCTTATGCGCAGAGACTACAACAATACGGGCGATTCCGCAGACGGCGGATCCATCAATAAGGTCAACGGCACGCTCGTTGTCGATCTCGGCGCGCACACCTTCACAAGAGGCGCAAATATTTTCGATATGTATTATTACAAGTCGAATACCGCGCCTGTCAATATGATAATAAAGAACGGCTCGCTTCGCACTCTCGGAAAGCCGATCTTTGCAAACCAGATAAATGCGGATACCGAAAGCGCGGTCAAATCCTGGAACGTCACCGTTACGGGAGTGACCCTTGGATTTGCCGAGGGCGCGGAGTCCACGGGTGAAACCTTCGTTACCACCTGGACGAACCCTGTCAAGGATGCGGATAAGGTAATAACAACGCCCTGCACGATGAGATCGCACACCACTCTCGTATTCAAGGATTGTACCTTCGATCTTAATACGAACAGACCCACGACCAAGCCCACTCTCTTCGATCTTTCGGATAATAACGGATACGACCTCGTTAAGACTGATATCGTTATCGAGGGCGGAGAAATTATCTGCGATAGCTTGAAGAACGTTACTATCGCAACCAAAAACGAGGGTACGGACAGCGTTACCTTCACAAAGAGCGGCGGTAAATACGCAACTCTTACGGCAACAACTACCGCAAAGGATGCTTCGCATTACACAGGCGCATTCGATACTCCCGAGGGCACGATGTATTACGTTGAGATCGCGGATGACGGAGTTAATTCGACCTACGTTCTCGATAAAATGACCTTCGGCGAGCTTTCCGCTCCCATTACGGCTAAGTATCTTTCGGCTCTTGATTATCCGTTCTTCGTATTTTCCGACAGCAGCTTCAGCAGCGCGAAGGATTACTGGAGAAATGCGATAGATGCGGCGAAGGAGCTTGTCAACGATGATAGCGAAAAGAATGTTACGGCAAATATCGTTTTAAGACGCGACTATGACGTAAGCAAGACGAATACCGCGGGCAAAAGCGATGCGGGCAGCAACTTCAATAACGCGAAGGGGAAGATCTCGATCGACCTCAACGGAAAAACTATCAATAACGTTGATACCTACTTTATAGACGTTTACTTTGAATACAAAAATGCTTCTTACCTCGGCTACAAATCTACCGTGGAGATCAAGGGCGGAACTCTTAAAAATTCAAGAGCGACCTTCCCCATGATAGCTCTCGGACATTCCGGCACTACCGCCGATGACGATACAAAGGAGCTTGAGTTCATCTTTAAAGACGTTGATTTCGCTTTCGGAACTGGAGCAGAGGTCCTCATCAGAGAATGGAAGGACCACACGGGAGACGGACTTAACGTAAGCTATCTCTTTGACGAATGCCGAATTGATTTTGCAAATGCAAAGAGCGGAGCTATTGCTTTCGATTTCCTTGATACCAATAAAAAGACTCTAACGGCTGCCACCTTCAAGGGCGGACTTATCAAGGCGGATGATCTCAATAGCTACTCGGTAGTTAAAAACAATTCCGAAGAAAACGTCACATTCATCAAGAATGATAGCGGAAGCTACACAAAGGCAGAGCTTCCTCTCAGCGCGCCCGATCCCACAGCGACCTTCAAGAGTGAAAGCGGAGAGACTCTTTCCTTCGGCAAGGAGAGCATAGGCGCACAAAGCAAGATCTACGTGCTTGGAGAAAACGTTTTCATAAAGTACGGAAGCGTACCCTTCGCTTATACGAACGCCGAGTTCTATCCCTTCCTCGTTTTCGATAAAAACGGCGCATTCCTCGGAGCGGACGATACCTTCCTTGATACGGTAGCGCCTACCGACAATGAAGGCGCTATCCATATAGCGAAGAGTCATATGCAATCGAACTCCTGGAACGGAACGGACTTCGGATCGGACGAAAGATCGGCAACGATCCTTATGAGAGCTGACTATTCCATGGCAAGCACCGAGACTTACAATAACTTAGCTCAGATCATAGGAACCGCCACCGTTGATCTTGACGGACACACCCTTACCGCTTATAAGACGAGGACTCTTTTTGGCACCTCGATCAAGCCTTGGGGCGAAAGAGGTATATATCCGACAACGATCACGGTCAAGGACGGAACCGTTGAGATATTTGATGCTCCCCTTATCAAGGTTGAAACCTGGACCGGAAGCGATTCAAGACCCGATGATTATGTGAAGAATAAGAAATTTACGTATAATTTCGAGGGCGTATCGGTTAAGGCTCTCGGAACGTCGGATAAGATCGTTTCGCAGTCCAACGTCGGAACGGGAACTCCGAATGCTGTCGGAAACCTCTACGTAGGATTTACCGATTCCACGATAGACGTAAGCGAGTCAAAGGCGGCGAGCCTTACCGTGATGAATTCGGGCAACGGACTTACTCACGTCACCGTGACGTACAGAGGCGGATCTATCATTGCCAAAGAGGGCGTCACTATATTTGACGGATCGGCGGACGCTGAGGGATCTCTCAGCTTCGAGAGAGGTAAGGACGGAAAGCTCACCTCGCTCAGAATGATCTCGGGCAAAGCTCCTCTCGATGAGTATTCGGGTAGCCTCGGCAAGCTCGTATTCGTCAGCGAGGGTGTGAATACTTACAGACTTACGCCTAAGGCTGCAGCCGAATTCGGCGTAAAGAAGAGCATAACTCTTTCCTCGGATCTTATTCTTAACGTTTACGTTGAGGCGATCGACGAGCTTCTTTCCTTCAAGATTGCGGGAAAGATTTACGAAAAGAATGATTTTGCTTCTCTTACCACAGAGGTGATAGAGGGCGAGACCTATTATAAGGTTTCCGTTTCCCTTGCTTCGTACAATGCGCTCGATGACGTTGCGCTTTCTGCCAAGATCTCTCTTGCGGATGGAAGCGAGCTTGAAAGCGTGCGCACGCTTAACGCCGTAAATTATGCGAAGAGCGTGATAGCGGGAGAGGGAAGCGAGAAGGAGAAGACTCTCGCTCTTGATATGCTTTCATATATCAGAGCGGCTTACGCCTACTTCGGCTCTGCGAACACGGCAAAACTTGCCGAGATAGACGAGATCCTCGGAGATGAGTACGACGATACGAGCGCACCCGATCTTACGGCAGATGCCAAGACTCCTGCGGCAGGCTCAGGGCTCTCGGGCGCTACGCTTAAGCTCGGCGCGACAGCTGACTTCATCTTCATTCTTGATAAGGGCTGCTCGGCGAGCGACTTCACCTTCAGGATAGGCGATACCGCGCTTAAGGTCACTGACTGCGAGACCTACGTTATAGTTGAAGCTCCCTTAGGCTCTCTTACAGAGACTGTAAGCTTTGAGGGCAAGAATAAGGACGGCGAGACCGTATCGGGCGAATATAACGTTATGTCCTACTACGCGTGGGCGGCAGCCGAGGGCAATGAAAAATCGTCTCCCGAGCTTATAAAGCTTCTCGAAAGACTTATAAAATATTCCGAGAGCGCGAAGGCGTTCTCGGAAGAGACGGCAAACGGCTGATAAAAAAGAACACCGCATTTTCGGGTCAAGGCTCGGGGATGCGGTATTTTTGTGCGCTCGGCACGCGTTACAACTTGGCGGTGGAAGTCCGCTACAGGCTTGGCAGTAGGAACTGTTAGCTGAGGGCAAGGGCGTCCGTCGTGAGGCGGAGTCTGAAGGAAGC
>JAFTQV010000017.1 GCA_017462605.1 Clostridia bacterium
CGTCAGACCGAGGCTTTGCCTTAGGCTTCCTTCAGACTCCGCCTCACGACGGACGCCCTTGCCCTCAGCTAACAGTTCCTACTGCCAAGCCTGTAGCGGACTTCCACCGCCAAGTTGTAACGCGTGCCGAGCGCACAAATAAAAACGGCTGCTCTTCGCCAAGGCTTGAGCAACCGTTTTTTTCGTTTTTTACATCTTCGTTTTTTTCGACTTTTTCATAACAACTGCGCCGTTTTCAATTGTTATTTCGATCTCGTCCTCTCTCGTTAAATTTAAAGTTTTTCTGATATCGTTCGGTATAACGATACGACCAAGCTTATCCATTTTGCGAATTATTTTTATTTCCATTGTTTTCTCCTTTATTAATGCTATTAGATAGAATTTCAGTCTGTTGGCTTATTATAGCACATTCATTTTGTCGAAACAACTCGAAATATGGAAATATACGATTAATTTATTGATAATCTGAAATCAACTAACTTTCGCAGTAAATATTCTTCTGCTTTTTTAACAAAAAAAGAAGAACCGTTTTTAGGTTCTTCTAATTTAAATACGTAATGTAAGTATCGATCAGCGCTTCGAGAGCAACTCTCTGCTTGGGCGTTAATCGCTCGAGCTTACGTCCTATCAGATTATCTCCGTATAAGTTACTCACGGAGACAACATCTCGCAAAAGATAGTCAGCGGATACATCCAGAACTTCAACAAGCTTAATAAACAAAGGCATACTTGGCATTTTTAATCCACGCTCAAGCTCGCTTATATACGCTAATGAAATATCAACCTTTTCTGCCAATTGATCCTGAGTCCAATTATGCTTTCTTCTGCATTCTCTGATCCTATCGCCCATAGTAAGCTTTTCCAATCCTACGTCCTCCCAAGCTGTAAGTTTAAAAATCATACTTTTATTATAAACTCTGCAAGAAAGAATTGGAATAAACTGGCAACACGAATTTCAAACTGATAGCCTATATTTTTTCGCTAAACGTTTGACTTTTAGTCTATTAGCACAAAAACGCCGTGACGGAAAAAAGCTCTAAATAGCAACCGTCACGGCGAATATATTAATAGATCAATTTACTATACAGTCAAGGCAATCAAGCACGCAATCATCACAGGTCTTGGGCGCGGATTCATACTCAAGATCTTCCTCATTCGATTCGCATTTGGAGCAGATAGTTGATGGGCGGCAATCCTTAAGTCCGCCTTCCCAAACACAGCCAAAGCAGCTATTGTAAGAATCGCCGACGCAGCTGCCAACGTTGATCTCGCAGCCTTCGAAGCCAAAGCTGCACTTACTGCAGTCTCCGCATGCCCAGATCATATCACTGCAAGTATCGGCGGTAACACATCCCGTCAGAGCGAAGCAAAAAACATCTTCCCACGTAAACGAGCAAGCGGTGAGACAAAATACCGCGATAACGACTAAAAGTATAACAGCTATTGATTTGCGAGAGAAAAGCGCCGCTAAAAATCTATCAAATTTCATTTTATCTCACATCCTTTCCAAGATCTCATTCTTTTTCTTTTCGTATTCCTCTTCGGTGATAACGCCTTCCTCTTTGAGCTTATAAAGCTCGCACAAAAGCTCTGTATCAGATAGCTTTCCCTTGACGGTATTATAAGGAACAATAGGCAAAGAATCCGCATCTGCCTGCCATACCGCAAGCTTATTATCAAGAGAACGAAGAAGAATTTTCTTACGAAGAAGAATAATTAAAACGCCAAAAATGACAAGTATTATAGACAATATTTGAGCAGGAGAGAGTATAAGTCCTGTGCTTCCTCTATCGTCTCCTCTCAAAAACTCAAGAGAAAATCTGAATACTCCATATGATATTGACCATATTGCGGTATTGTATTTTTTCGTGCGCTTTGAAATAAAAAACAAGGCTAAAAACAAGGCTGCCTCGAACACCGCTTCAAAAAGCTGGGTCGGAAGTACGGGCAGGCTTGCTCCCGTCACGCCGTCCGGGTGGAGCTTTGCGGCAGGGCTTCCCTCGGGGAAGGATACTCCGAAGGGAGAGCTTGTGACCTTACCGAAGCAGCAGCCGCCGAAAAAGCAACCGACTCTGCCGAATGCGTGAGCTATTGCAAGCCCGGGCATCAGCGAATCAAGTATATCAAGCTCGTATCCCTTTTTCTTGGGCACGAGAAGATGAATAGAGATAAGCGCCGCAGGGAATGCGCCCGCAACACCGCCGAGCCAGGTTATTCCGCCGAATGCGAGCTTCCCTTCCTCAATGGAGTGAAAGAGTCCATCAAATAAAAAGGCGAATATACCAAGCGCCGCGATCGAAATGCAGACCGAGAAGGTAAGCCTATTAAAGGTTACTCTATCCATGCGGTAAGTCTTTAAAAAATAGTAAAAGTACAGAAGTGTAAATAGCAGAAGCCCGATAACGAGCATTACGGAATACATAGGCACGTGAATACCTAAAACATGAAAATGAGGAAGCATATGACCTCTCTAATATATATCTATATTATTATATTAGCACAAGTTTCCTTTGATTTCAAGTTAATTCCAAAATTTAATAATATCCATTACAATTATTTTTCTTTATATGGGTTTTAAGAATTTACGTATTGCTTTTTTCGGAAAAAACTGCTAAAATAGAATAAACGAAACAAAACGCGAGTTTTGTGCTTATAAAATCGTGATATAAAACAGCAAAGGAATAATAAGAACATGGATAATAAGAAAGAGTTTCTAAGGACTGTGAAATTCACACTTTTCTCTATCAGCGCGGGAGCGATCGAGATACTTCTCTTCACTCTTATGAACGAGCTTTTGCAGCTCGATTATTGGGTTAGCTATATCACCGCGCTTGTGGCATCCATACTCTGGAATTTCACGATAAACCGCAAGGTGACCTTCAAGTCTTCAAGCAACGTCAAGCTTGCTATGCTGCTTATATTTGCCTTCTATCTTGTTTTTACCCCGCTTTCAACCGTTCTCGGAAATCTTGCCGAGGGAAAAGGTGTCAATGAGTATATCGTGCTTGCCATAACTATGATATCCAATTTTGTGCTTGAATATCTTTATTCAAGATTTGTGTTATACAGAAACACCTGCGATACCGCGGTAAAAGAAAAAAGCGAAAGTGTCACGACTGAAAGCTAATAATTAGTTTAAATACTATGGGCTACTTCATTTAATCCGATGCGTAATGTACCATCACGGTACAAATCTTTGATTTATAACATTATTTTGATATGTTTTTATTGAAAGCAAATAAAAAAATACCATTTTCCGACATTTCCGAGGACAGTTTTGGATAAAAACGGAAAAAGGTATTGATTTTAGGTTTTATTTGTGCTACAATTAATTAAAATAAAACAGAGTAGAGATACACGCGTTTTAGTGCCGGGCGAACGGGGAGTTGTCGCTCGGACGAAAAAGAGGCTTTTATTTTATGAAGTATAACCCTTTCCTTCATAAAATATAAAAGTGGCTTTGCGGTGTGTATTTCGCATCCCACTGTTCCAAATATGTATTCACCGCCCAAGCGGTCCTTACACACGGTACGGAAGATGCGCTTGATGGAGGTGTTTTTTATTTTGAAATCAAGGCAAAGATCCCATTTATTCAATATGACGGCGAGCGCCGCTATGGTCGCTCTTTCCGTGGTGCTGACAAGATACGTCGGCTTCGCGCCCGAGGGCACGCCATTCCGCTTCGAGATCGGATTTCTTCCGATAGCCTTTGTTGGCTATCTTTTCGGTCCATTTTACTCGGCGGTAAGCTATACGGTCGCAGATCTTATCGGATCGCTTTTATCGGGATACGCCCCTTACCTGCCGATAACGCTTATGCAGACTCTCACGGGAGCTGTTTTTGGCTTTTGCTTCTACCGAAGGAAGCCTACGCTCCTCAGGATCTCGTTGACTTTCACTGCTATCGCCGCAGTCATCGATATTTTGGCAAAAGCGCCCATTCTCTCTACTCTTTACGGCTGGGAGATCGGCTCTACCCTTCTTCTTCGTCTTTACAATGCTCTTGTCAATCTTCCTATAAGGATAGTTCTTTTCTATTTCTCCGCAAGGGCGATGAAGGAGCCTCTCAAAAAAATATTCGGAAAAGAAAAAATGAAGGATTTTAAGGATTATGCAAATAGCTTTCAGGCGGTGACAGTCCCCGGGCTTGAAAGGATCAGCGCGCTTACGAGGAAGCTCGGGTCTCCCGAAGAGGGGCTCAGGTTTATTCATATAGCGGGGACGAACGGCAAGGGCTCGACCTCGGCTTGCATGGCTGCAATTCTCGAGGATGCGGGATACACCGTCGGTAAATACATTTCCCCGAATCTTATCAAGGTAAATGAAAGAATAAGCGTCTCGGGCGAGGATATTCCCGACTCCGACCTTGAGCGCATTTTATCGATGATAGAGCCTCTTTCAAAAGAGGTCCAAGGCGAGCTTGGCATTGCGCCGACTCAGTTTGAGATCTGGACAGCTGCCGCATTCGTGTATTTCAAGGAGAGAAAATGCGACTTTGTGGTCCTCGAGGTAGGTCTTGGCGGAGAGCTTGACGCCACAAACGTTATTAAGACCAACGTTATTGAGATAATAACGAGGCTCGGCATAGATCACAAGCAGTATCTTGGAGATACTATCGAATCTGTCGCGAGCGCAAAGGCAGGTATAATAAAGGAAAGAAACGAGACCTCTGCCACGGTCACCTGCTCGCAGGATCCTTCGGCAATGAAGGTCATTCTCGATAAGTGTGAGTCTTTAGGAAAAGAATGCATAGTACCCGAGCCGAAGCCGATAGCAAGTGAGGGAGTATGCGAGAGGTTTTATCTTGAGGGAGTCGGAGAGATACTTTGCGGTATCCCGGGCTATCACCAGATAGAAAACGCAAGCCTTGCCGCAGCGGCGGCGCTTCGTATGAGCATTTCGCCCGAGCATATCAAAAGCGGTATTGCGAGAGCGCAAAATCCGGCAAGGTTCGAGCTTATCAGAAAAGATCCCGACGTTATATACGACGGCGGTCATAATGAAAACGGCATAACCGCCTTGAACAAATCGCTTGAAAGATATTATCACGGCTGCCCCAAGACGGTAGTCTTCGCTTGCATGGCGGATAAGGAGATAAAAGAGTCACTTTCACTTTTATCGCAGGGCGTAACCGAATTTATTTTTACAACGGTCAAGGATAACCCAAGAGCCGAGAGCGCCAAGGGGCTTCAGAAAAAGGCGGAAGGCTTTGGCTTTTTCGGCGAAGCCTACGAGGATATCGGCGAGGCTTACGAGGCGGCTATAAAAAAGAACAGACTCACTGTTATCTGCGGATCTCTGTATTTATACAAGGATCTCAGAGAATTTTTAGATAATAATAAAACAAGAAAGGAAATGAGAAAATAAAAAATGCCTTACATTGAGATCAAAACGAACACGAAGATCAAAGAAAGCGTAAAAACGGATCTTAAAGCCAAGCTCGGCGAATATATAACGACATTTCCCGGCAAATCCGAGACCTGGCTTATGATAAGCTTTATAGACGGTATCGATATGGCTTTCAGCGGAACGAGCGAGCCATGCGCTATGGTAGAGGTCAAGCTTTTCGGCAAGGCTGACAGAGATACCTGCGCAAATTTTGCAAGCAAGGTCTCTTCCGTCATAGCGGGAGCGCTCGGAGTACTACAGACGAGGCTCTACTTGAAATTCGAGGGCTGCGAGACCTGGAGCTTCTTCGGTCAGCTTTTCTGATAATAAAATTCAGGGCAGAGGTCAAAAAATCACCTCTGCCCATATTATTTATTATATATTTATATCAAGTTCAACGGGGCAATGATCGCTTCCCATAATATCGGTGTGTATCACCGCGTCTATGATCTTATCTCTGAGCCTATCAGAGGTAAGGAAATAATCAAGGCGCCAGCCCGCATTGTTTTCTCTCGCGCGGAAGCGGTATGACCACCACGAATAAAGCACGCGCTCCGGGTAAAGGCTTCTGAAGGTATCGGTAAAGCCTCTGCCGAGAAGCTCAGTCATCTTTCCTCTCTCCTCATATGAAAAGCCTGCGTTTCCTATATTCGCCTTTGCGTTTTTGATATCTATTTCCTCATGCGCCACGTTGAGGTCTCCGCAGTAGACGATAGGCTTGATCTTATCAAGCAAGGAAAGATAAGCTCTCATATCGTCCTCAAACTCCATGCGGTAATCAATGCGCTTCAAGCCGTCCTGAGCATTCGGTACGTATGCTGTTATAAAATAAAATTCGGGAAATTCAAGGGTGATGACTCTGCCCTCGTCAAGATGCTTTCCGTTTATACCGTAGGAAACCGAAAGCGGCTCGCGCTTCGTAAATACGGCAGTGCCCGAATAACCTTTTTTCTCGGCGTAAGCATAGTAAGAATAATACCCCTCGGGTATGAAGCTTGCCTGACCTTCCTGCATCTTCGTCTCCTGCAGGGCAAAAATATCGGCATCAAGCGATGCGAATATCTCGGAAAAGCCTTTGCCGAGGATCGCTCTGAATCCGTTTACGTTCCATGATATCAGCTTCACAATACAGTCTCCTTTAATCTGCATACGTCTACCCACTCAGAAAAACCCGAATATTTTTCAAGCTCGGGGATAGTAAGCTCTATTGCGCTGCTTGCGCTTCCGCAAGCGGGATACACCGTCTCAAATCTTTTAAGAGAGGTATCAAGATACACCTTGACTCCCTTGTTTACCGCGAAGGGGCAAACACCGCCAACGGCGTGACCTATAAGCTCCGCAGCTTCATCGTGGGTGAGCATTTTGCCTTTTTTGCAAACTTTGCTTTATATTTCGCGTTATCTATCTTCACATCTCCTGCGCATACGATAAGTATTGCGCCGCTATCGAGCATAAAAGAAAGTGTCTTGGCTATTCTCGCTCCATCCGTGCCGAGAGCAGCCGCGGCAAGCTCCACCGTGGCGCTTGAAACGTCAAATTCCATTACCCTATCTTCTATGCCGATCTCGCGAAAATAGGCTCTTACTCTTTCAATACTCATTTTTTATTTTCCTCAATTTCTGTTACTGTGACGAGAGATCCATCGCACTTAAATGATATCTCCATATCGGAATAAGAAAAGGTGTATATCCTATCGGGATCGTCTATATAAGAGGGGCGCGGATCTTCGGAAAGCAGCTTTAGAAGAGCTGCTCTTTTTTCTTCGGGTACTTTTGCGATAAGCTCATCGGAGATCTCCACTCCGAGCGAAATATCTCTTACTGCATCGGAAAAGCCGCAGACAGCCTCGGGGTGACTGTCCGTATAAGCAAGATACGGCTTTATATCATATATCGGAGTACCCGAAAGAAGATCCGCTCCCGCTACCCTTAATATGACTCCCTCGTCTCGCGTTTTCACAGTCGAAACGAGCTTCACGGATGAAAGCCCTATCGGATTTGGGCGGAAGGGCGAGCGAGTGGCAAAAACCCCCATTCTTTTATTTCCGCCAAGGCGAGGCGGTCTGACGGTTGGAGACCACGTGTCTCTTTTAGCCTCGGAAAACTCCCAGATAAGCCATAAATGGGAATAACCCTCAATGCCTCTTAATGCTGCTTCATCGCGGTACTCGGGCATAAAAACTATCTCGGATATCTCTTCTTCTACTATTCCGCTCTGGCGCGGAATACCGAATTTTTCGCTATATCCGTTTCTTATTTTCGCTATTACCTTCATCTTCAGCCTAAGTTAAGCTTTATTTCGCCGCCTCTTTTTGCTAAAGACGATGAGAAGAATACAGAGAGAGCCGATACCATATCAAAAACGTCCTTCACACAGCAGGTCTCAACAGCCGAATGCATAGCAAGCTGAGGTATTCCGATATCTACGGTGCTTACCGAGACCTTGGTATCGGATATCGAGCCGAGGGTCGATCCGCCGGGAAGGTCTGCTCTATTGAAATAATTCTGAACGTTGACTCCCGCCTTAGAGCATATCTCGCGGAATATTGCCTCGGAAACCGCATCTGTTGCATACCTTTGGTTAGCATTATGCTTAATTACAACGCCCCCTCCGAGGATAGGCGCATTTTTTCTATCAGACATTTCAGGGTAGTTCGGATGTATGGCGTGAGCATTGTCTGCGCTGACCATAAAGGACTCGGATACCCTCTTAAGATAATCGGTCTTTGAAGAGGATATTCTTCTTAACGTATCATAAAGGAAGGTAGATGCAGCGCCCTGCTTAGTCTCCGATCCGACCTCTTCGTTATCAAAAACGGCAAGCACGGGGCAGGCATCAGAGTTCTTTGCCGAAAGAAATCCTTCAAGGCAGGCAAAAACGCATGCAAGATCGTCTATTCTCGGGGAAAGAAGAAGCTCATCGGAAAGCCCTGCAAAGCGAGGCTCATCGGCTGAGGTGAGGAAAAGCTCGTGCGATACCACGTCATCCTTCTTTGCTCCGATAGAAGCCGCAGCCTCGGAAATTATATCTCCCTCACCGAGAGCGGCAAGAGGAAGAAGATCCTTTTTGGGATCAAACTTCTTGCCATCGTTTACCGACCTGTCAAAATGAATGGCAAGGCTTGGGATAACCACGGTCTTATCTCCTATATCGCAAAGCGCGCTCTTAAGCGCATCTCCCTCTCTGACGATCATTCTGCCCGCAACCGTGAGAGGTCTATCGAGCCAGGTATAGTTTATCATTCCGCCGTAGCGCTCGGTGGAGAGCTTGACGTACGCCCCCTCTGTATCCGAGCTTTTCACTCTGAATGCGGGGGAGTCGCTGTGCGCCGCTCCTATCATAAACGCGCCGCTCCTATTCTTAAAAGCTATTATCGAAGAGCCGTCCCTTATAACGAAATAGCCCTTATCGTCTTCAAGCTGCCAATCCTCGTTCTCGAAAAGCTCCGAATATCCCTTCTTCAAAAGGATATCCTTTATATTCGCAACCGCGTGATAAGCGGTCTTTGACGAGCCGAGGAAGCTCTTTAAATTATCCGTTTTGTTTTCCATAAGCACACTCCGTTTTGAACTGTAATAACATTTAATATTTTACAACTTTTTTTAATAAAAGTCAACTTACCTGTTGAAAAAGCGGAAAAAATAAGGTAAAATATATTTAATTACAAAATTTGCCGCCTGTCAACGCATTTTTCGGCGGCAGAACGGAGACTATATGATAGATTTTTCGGATTTCAAAAGCTGCGAGCAGGTCTTTCGCTTCTTTGAAGAAATATCGAGCATTCCGCGCGGATCGGGCAACTGCCGCGGTATTGCGGATCATCTCGTAAGATTTGCTATTGATAGAGAGCTTGAATATATCCTCGACGAGGCGGATAACGTTATAATCAAGAAGCCCGCAACCTCGGGATATGAGAGCCGCCCTACCGTCATTATCCAAGGGCACACGGACATAGTTGCCGAAAAGCTCCCGGGACTTGATATTGATATGAGGACGGAAGGACTTAAGCTTATGCGCGACGGCGATCATCTCTATGCTGAGGGCACGACTCTCGGTGCAGACAACGGCATTGCCGTAGCTTATATGATGGCTCTTCTTGATTCGAAGAGTATTCCTCACCCTGCCATAGAGGCAGTCTTTACCTCGGACGAGGAGATAGGACTCATCGGCGCAGGCAAGCTTGACCCCTCGGCGCTCTCGGGAAGAATACTTATCAACGTTGACTCAGAGGAAGAGGGCATATTTACCGTCGGATGCGCGGGCGGCGTGCGTACGGATATGAATTTTGAGGTAAAAAGAGAGGCTTCCCCTCTTCCCTCTTACCTTCTCTCGGTTGCCGATCTTCACGGCGGTCACAGCGGTATAGAGATCGCCAACGGCAGAGAAAACGCAATAAAGCTCGGCATAGAGATCCTTGCTTCGATGCCGGATATACGCCTCGTCTCCTTCGAAGGCGGTAAAATGGATAATGCGATCCCGAGAGCATTCTCTGCGGTATTCGCCTCTGAAGCCGATCCGAGAGCTGATTTTGAAAAAGCTTCTGCCGAAATCCTTTCAAGGATAAAGGATATCGAGCCAAATGCGAAAATTTCGCTTAGCTCTGCCGCCCCTTCGGCAGACGCTCTCTCAAAAGAGGACACGGCAAGGATAATCGGCGCGCTCTCTGACACAAGGTCGGGAGTTATAAAAATGAGCGAGGATATCAAGGGTCTTCCCGAAAGCTCGGAGAATATCGGAGTTGCGGAGCTTTCAGGCTCTTCTGCCCGCGTGACGGTTTCCGTTCGCTCGGGAAAGCGCGAGGGCAAGGCGACTCTCGTCAAGTCGCTCTCCGATATTGCGGAAAAATATTCCGCCCGCTTCTCAACAAGGGGCGACTATCCCGCATGGGAATACAAAAGCGAGTCTCCCTTAAGAGACACCGCTGTAAGAGTTTATAAAAAGCTCTTCGGCAAGGATCCCGAGGTAGTCATCATTCACGCAGGACTTGAATGCGGTCTTTTCGCGGATAAGCTTGACGGCCTCGATTCTATCTCGGTAGGCCCCAATATGTCGGGAATACACACGACCGAAGAGCGTCTCTCGCTCTCATCAAGCGAAAGAGTATGGGAGTTTTTGCTCGAGGTACTTAAGGAAATATAAAATAAAATAAAATATAGAAAAGGATTTATCATGAACAAGACAAGACTCAGAAAATACGCGAAGCTTATCGCGAAGGTAGGCGCAAACATTCAGCGCGGTCAGGAAGTAATAATCTCGGCGGAGCTTGACCAGCCCGAATTCGTTAAAATACTTGCCGAGGAGTGCTATAAGCTCGGCGCAAAGAAGGTTTCGGTGGATTGGTCGTATATGCCGCTTGCAAAGCTCGCTATCAGGCATCAGTCATCAAAGACTCTCTCCGAGCTTGATGATTGGCAGATCGAAAAATGGCGTCATCAGGCGAAGGTGCTTCCCGCTAAGATATACCTCACGAGCGAGGATCCCGACGGTCTTAAGGGAATAAACCAGGCGAAGGCAAACAAGGCAAGCGCAAAGCGCTCTCTTCTCATCAAGCCTATAAGACGCGAAATGGAGAATAAGTATCAGTGGTGCATTGCGGGAGTTCCCGGCAAGGCTTGGGCTAAGAAGGTATTCCCAAAGATGCGCACCTCGGCTGCGATCGAAAAGCTCTGGGAAGCTATTCTCGATACCTCAAGAGTATACGATGATCCGACGGCAGAGTGGGATAACCACAATAAAAATCTTCTTGCAAGATGCGACTACCTTAACTCTCTTGAGTTAAGAAAGCTCGTTTATAAGGCTTCGAACGGAACCGATCTCACCGTTGGACTTATTCCCGAGGCTCTTTTCTGCGGCGGCGGAGAAAACACTCTTTCCGGAGTATACTTCATCCCCAATATTCCCACCGAGGAGATCTTCACCTCTCCTATGAAGGGCGAAGCCGAGGGTATCGTTTACTCATCTCTTCCTCTTTCCTACGGCGGCGAGCTTATCGAAAACTTCTGGATGCGCTTTGAGGGCGGCAAGGCGGTTGACTGCGGAGCAGAAAAGAATGAGGCTCTTCTCCGCGAGATGCTCAGCTTTGACGAAGGCGCGGCATATCTTGGCGAGTGCGCTCTCGTTCCCTTCTCTTCTCCTATCAACAAGGCAGGCGTCCTCTTCTACAACACTCTTTACGATGAAAACGCGACCTGCCACCTCGCTATCGGAATGGGCTTTACCAACGTGCTTCGCGACTTTGAGAAGTACACCGACGACGAGGCGCATAAGATGGGCATCAACGACTCCGTCACCCACGTTGACTTCATGATCGGAACGGCTGATCTTTCGATCACGGGTATTGACAAGGACGGCAAGGAGATACCGATCTTCCTTAACGGCGAGTGGGCGTTCTGATAAAACTTAAATATATAATGCTGTCCCGATAGTTTGAACGGCTTCGGGACGGCTTTTTTTATTTTTTATGAAATCCTAATATAATTCAGGGGGCTTGCTTCATTTAGGCATAACCCAAAAAGAGCGAAGATTCCGTCTAAAAAATACGGTTTCTTCGCTCTAATTTTATGCCTTTATCTATCTGAATTCTTAATGACTCAGCACCTTTTTGCTTTATTCTTTATTCATTCTGCCCCATAACCGTCAATGCTGCGCATAAGCCGTCGGTTGCAGCGGAGACTATTCCGCCTGCATAGCCCCCTCCCTCTCCGATCGGGTAAAGCCCTTCCGTGCCAAGAGCCGAAAAGTCCTCGCGGCGAAGTATACGGACGGGAGACGTTGATCTCGCCTCAGCTCCCGTGAGAACCGCATCGGGGTATGCAAAGCCGCCGAGCCAATCGTCAAACGAGGCGATGCCTTCCTTTAAGGAGTCCGTAATATAAGAAGGAAGATAATTTTCGGGGCGCGCGGCAACCGTCCCTATCGGGTAGCTCGGTCTGACGGAGCCAAGCTCCGAGGAAACGCCGCCCGAAAGAAATTCGGAAAGCCTTATGGCAGGCGCGGCGTAGCTATTGCCCGAAGTCCTGTATGCCGCTCGCTCTATCTCTCTTTGGAGTCTTATTCCCGCTAAGGGATGCTCCGAGCCGAAGTCACTCGGCGATACGCTGACAAGGAGCGCGGAGTTTGAATTATCCGCATCCCTTTTATATTCACTCATACCGTTGGTGCATATTCCGCCCGCCTCACCCGATGCCGCAACGACAGTACCGCCGGGGCACATACAGAAGCTATAAACGCTTCTGCCCGAGGGTAGGTGAGATACGAGGTGGTAGGATGCCGCTCCGACCTCGCTTTCGCTTACCTTGTCCTTATATATAAGCGAATTTATATATTCTCTCGGATGCTCTATTCTCATTCCGATGCCAAAGCCCTTAGCTTCCATTGAAAGCCCCTTGGAGTAAAGCATCTCTATCGTGTCTCTTGCGCTGTGACCTATCGCGAGGAAAACCGCATCCGTCTCGATCTCTTCCGTCCTTCCCTCTCTTTCCACCTTGACCGCATAGACCTTGCCGCCCTTGATCAAAACGTCTGAAAGCTTCGTATTAAATGAAAAGCTGCCGCCGAGAGCTATTATCTTCTCTCGGATATGGTGAACTATCGAGGGAAGCTTATCTGTGCCGAGATGAGCGCCCTTTGTCCATAAAATATCCTCACTCGCACCTGCGTGGACAAATTCCTTCAGTACCTTATACTTGTATTTATTTATCAAGCCGTATTTCAGCTTACCGTCCGAGAATGCGCCCGCGCCACCCTCGCCGAACTGCACGTTGCTCTCCGTATTGAGGTTGGCATCGGTAAAGAACCTTTTTACCGTTTGCTCTCTTTTTTCGACCGACTCTCCCCTTTCTATGACGAGAGGCTTAAGCCCTGCCTCCGCAAGTACGAGAGCGCAAAATAGTCCTGCGGGACCTGCGCCGACTACAACGGGCGATATTCTCTTATCCGCCTCTCTTACCGTGAGCGAAAGCTCGGGCATAGCGAAGACCTTCTTTTTCATTTTCAAAAGCCCTGCCTCGCGCTCCTCACAAAAGGCTACGCCAACCGAGAGCTTATATCCTATATCGCCGTCAAGCCTCAGCTCCTTCGAGATGATGACGGTGCTTTTTATTTCGCTTCTTCTGACGGGAAGCTTTTCGCATATTTTATTCTCTATATCCGCCGAGGTATAGCCTATCGGCAGAAATATATCCGTTTTTATCATTTGAGCCTCGCTATATCCTTTCATTGCTTTTTTATATTTTAACACGAACTTGCGATTTTTGCAAGCAGAGGTGAATAAATTGTCAATTCTTTGCAAAGCATAGTATCAAACCTTAAAAAAGGAGATTAGTATGAAAAAGATCATTCTGCTTTTATTGATGCTTTCTATGCTTATTATTCCCCTTACCTCATGCGGCAGAGGCGAGGGAGAGGTATCGGTTTTTTATTACACTTACAGCGATACCTATATTTCGGGTGTCCGCGCGGCTATTGACTCGGGACTCTCCAAGGCAGGCATAAAATACAATAATTACGATGCCAACAGCAATCAGACGACTCAGACCGAACAGGTAGATACTGCTATCGCGAAGGGCTCGAGACTACTTGCGGTAAATATCGTTGACACAGGCTCAGACGATGCCGCTAAGAATATCGTGGCAAAGGCGAAGGCTGCTGATATCCCCGTTATTTTCTTCAACCGATCTGTCAGCGAAGCCGTTGTTACCAGCTATGAAAAATGCATTTTCATAGGCACGGACTATGAAATGGCAGGTCATATGCAGGGCGAGCTTATAGGCAATTATCTTCTAAAAAATTACAACGCCTACGATTTAAACGGCGACGGAAAGATATCCTACGTTATGTTCAAGGGTCAGCAGGGCAACGCCGAGGCAGAGGCGAGAACTAAGTACGGCGTTGAGGACGCGAATGCGGTCCTTACCAAGGCGGGAAAGCCTGCGCTCGTCTTTTACGACTCGAAAAACACGAGCAAATATCTCGTTGACCAGGGCGGAAACTGGTCAAGCCAGGCGGCAAACGACTATATGAAGACTATTCTCTCTGCTTACAGCGAAAGCGGAAAAAATATGGTGGAGCTTATCATTGCGAATAACGATGAGATGGCTCTCGGAGCGATCGCCGCGCTGAACGAGGCAGGCTACAACAAGAAGGGCGCGAAAACGATCCCCGTTTTCGGAGTTGATGCGACAGACGGCGCGGTGGCAAAGATCAAGGACGGCTCTATGGCAGGTACGATCAAGCAGGACGGAGTCGGCATGGCTGACGCTATCGTCAGGATCACCGAAAATCTGCTCAACGGAAAAAGCATGCTCGACGGTATTGATAAGGACAATACAGTTGGCACCTGGAGAGTCAATATTCCCTACTCTCCCTATACTCAGGAAAACGGTTAATGAGGTGAGACGTGAACGCGCTTCTTGAAATAAGAGAGGTATCGAAAAGCTTCCCCGGAGTCAAGGCGCTTGACAAGGTCTCCTTTTCCGTCAAGGCAGGGACAACACACGCGCTTATGGGCGAGAACGGCGCAGGAAAATCCACCCTTATGAAATGCCTTTTCGGAGTCTACCGAAAGGATTCGGGCAGCTTTCTTCTTGAGGGCGAAAAGATCGATTTCAAGACCTCGCGCGAGGCTCTTTCGCGCGGCGTTGCCATGGTGCACCAGGAGCTTAACCAGGCAGGAAAGCTGACGGTCGCCGAAAACGTTTACCTCGGCAGATTTCCGAAATATAATAAGTATTTGCCCTTCATTAATATGAAGGAAGCTATACGGCTGACCGAAAAGCTTTTCGAAAGCCTTTCGGTAAAGGTCGATCCAAGAGCTAAAATAGAAACTCTTTCGGTATCTCAAAGGCAGATGGTCGAGATCGCCAAGGCGGTCTCGTACGGCGCTAAGATAATTGTATTTGACGAGCCGACCTCATCTCTCAATACCGACGAGGCAAATACTCTTTTTTCAATAATAGAAAAGCTGAAAAAGGACGGCTGCGGAATAATTTATATTTCCCATAAAATGGAAGAGATACTTCGCATCTCGGACGAGGTGACCGTCATGAGAGACGGAAAATATATAGCCACGAACGATGCGAAGGAGCTGACCACCGAAAAGATCATAAAGCTTATGGTCGGGCGCGAGCTTTCGGGACGGTATCCCGAAAGAAACGGTGAGATCGGCGCGCCCCTTTTCACGGCAGAGAACCTTTCGGACGAATACACTCATCTTTTCGACGTTTCCTTTACTCTTCACCGAGGCGAGATACTCGGCATTGCGGGGCTTGACGGCTCGGGAAGGACCGAGCTGCTTGAAAACCTTTTCGGTCTTTCCACAAGAAAGAGCGGAAGACTTTATCTTGAAGGGCAAGAGATCTTCAACCGCTCCGCCGAGGAAGCTATTAAAAACGGCTTTGCCTTCGTCACCGAGGAGAGGCGCGCGAGCGGTATTTTCGGTATCCTTTCGATAAGAGAAAACACGGTGATCTCATCGCTTAAGGATCATCTCTTTGGTCCTTTTTTATCAAATAAAAAAATGTCCGAGGCGACCGTCTCATATATAAAGAGGCTCGGGATAAAGACTCCCTCGGAGAAAACCAAGATCCGCTCTCTCTCGGGCGGAAATCAGCAAAAGGTCATATTCGCAAGGTGGATGCTGACCGATCCGACGGTGCTTTTGCTCGACGAGCCGACAAGAGGCATCGACGTTGGCGCGAAATATGAAATATACACTCTTATAAATGAGCTTGCCAAGGCAGGGCGAGGAATAATCCTCGTCTCATCAGAGATGCCCGAGCTTATCGGTCTTTGCGACCGCATTATGGTAATGAGCGGCGGAAGGCAGAGCGGCACCGTATCAAGAGGCGCCGGCGAAGAGGAAATAATGACTCTTGCAACGAGGTATTTGTAAGTTTAAGTGAGGTTTAGCGAATGAGCGAAAAGAAAGAAAAACAAAATATGCTCGGCGGAGCTTTCCACGGAATGGGAGAGGAGCTGAAGTCAAGGTACCAAGGCTGGGTCGATCTTTCACGCGAGGACAAAAAGAAAAGGATCATCGATCTGATCCTGAACAACGCGATGTATATTATGATAATCCTCGCGATAATCGTCATCGCTATTATGAGACCGAGATTTCTTTCGGCAGCTTCTATCATAAATATAATATCTCTGACGGCGGCGAAGCTCCCGATAGCTCTCGGAATCGCGGGTGCGATAGTCCTCACGGGAACGGATATATCGGCAGGACGCGCCGTTGGTCTTACCGCCTGCATTGCGGCATCCCTATTGCAGAGCGCATCCTACTCTTCGAAGATCTTCCCGGGGCTTGATCCCCTTCCTATCCCCGTCGTTATTCTCGCGGTGGCGGCTGTGGGCGCTCTGATCGGACTTATCAACGGCTTTTTCGTTGCTAAATTCAAGCTGCATCCCTTTATCGTCACGCTTTCGACTCAGCTGATAATCTACGGCGTGATACTGATATATCTGCAAATGGGCACGAACGGCGGTCAGACCCTCTCGGGACTTGATCCGAGCTATACCGATTTTATCTCGGGTCCTCTTTTCAGAATAGCGGGCATCGCTATACCGAGATACGTCCTCTACTCCATTATCATAACGGCGATAATGTGGGTCATATGGAATAAGACTGTTTTTGGGCGGAATATGTTTGCTGTCGGCTCGAATGAAGAAGCGGCAAACGTTTCGGGTGTCGGAGTATTTGCAACTATCGTCGGAGTCTTTATTCTCGCGGGAATAATGTACGCCCTGACAGGCTTTATTGAAGGCGCTCGAATAGGCTCTGCCGCCTCTTATACGGGACTGAATTACGAGTCGGATGCCATTGCGGCGTGCGTTATCGGCGGCGTTTCCTTCGTTGGCGGAACGGGTAAGATCAGCGGTATCGTGACGGGCGTTCTGCTTCTTCAGATCATCTTCGTCGGCTTGAATTTCCTCTCCGTCGATCAGAACCTTCTTTATATAATCAAGGGTCTTATCATTCTCCTTGCCTGCGCTATCGATATGCGAAAGTATCTCCAAAGAAAGTGAGTATCCCTTTGAATACCGAAAACGAAAGACAAAGCAAAAAATGCATATACGACGGCATAAGAATAACGAAAAGCGGAGCAGATGCAATAGTTTTCTGCCTCTCTCTTACGCTTTTAGGAGTTCTTTTATATGCTGTAATATCATCTCTGTTGCTAACTTAAGTTATAAGGGGCTGCTTCATTTAGGCATAACCCCAAAAGAGCGAAGATTCCGTCTGAAAAATACGGTTTCTTCGCTCTAATTTTATGCCTTGTTGTTTTTTGAGGTTGAAATTTTGCAAATTTCTTCCTTTTAATGCTCTTTTTGTATCGCCGTTTCCTCACTCGCCGTATTTTTATACGGCTATCGTTCGTCATCC
>JAFTQV010000018.1 GCA_017462605.1 Clostridia bacterium
AGAGATACAGTGTGACGCTCCGTTAAGGATAACACGCAAACCTCTACCAATTCTTTTTATAATTTAGCAATTATGTAAACAATTATTATTATATAACTGTTTTCTTGCCGTCTTTATAGATTATTTCGATCGATATATCGTTTATATATAAATCATTTTCATAATGCTTGAATTCTTCGAGAATGCTTTTTAATATATCGGCTTCATCATTGAATTTTTTTCGTATATTCTCAATGCCAATGATTCTTATATAAAGCTTTTTTCCTACCATATCCGTTATGCAATCCCAAAAGGCATCCCAGTTGCATCCATAGTAAGGAGGAAAATTCAAGGAATCTCTTATAATCTCATGCATTTCGAGATAGTATTTTACATTTGTAAAATCAATCGTATATTCTTTAACCTTGTTCATTTTTTCTCCTTATCTTATTATTTCGTAATATGTTTTGTAGTGATCGTAGGATACGAACTCGTTATATTCTCAAAATATCACCTCCTTTATTATAGCTTTTTTTACTGTGCTTGTCAAAGCGATTTGTAATTTAATTATTGAATTTTTTTTAAAAATAAAATTGAATATAATATTTACTTTTTTAAAACAAAGTGCTATAATGACAAGTGATCACAGATCAACTACCTAAAAATCATTCAAGTGAGGTATTGAAATGAAAGCTCTTGTTAAGAAGCTTCCCGAAAAGGGTCTCTGGCTTATGGACGTTCCGGAGCCCGAAATCACAGACACAGACGTCAAGATCAAGATCCACAAGACCGCCATCTGCGGAACGGATCTTCACATCTACAATTGGGACGAATGGTCGCAGAAGACCATTGCTCCCGGTCGCGTTATCGGCCACGAATACGTGGGCGAGATAGTTGAGGTCGGTAAGGGCGTTACCGGCTGGAAGGTCGGAGACCTTGTCTCCGGCGAGGGACACATCGTTTGCGGAAGATGCAGAAACTGCCTTGCGGGCAAGGGTCATCTTTGCAAGGAGACGGTTGGCGTCGGTGTCAACAGAGACGGCGCTTTCGCCGAGTATCTCGTTATCCCTCAAGAGAACGTTCGCAGATGCGAGCCCGGCATCCCCGAGGAGATGTATTCTATCTTCGATCCCTTCGGCAACGCAGTACATACCGCGCTCTCCTTCAACCTTGTTGGAGAAGACGTGCTTATCACGGGCGCAGGCCCTATCGGTATAATGGCTGCCGCAGTCTGCAAGTTTGCGGGCGCAAGAAACGTTGTCATCACCGATATCAACGATACGAGGCTTGAGCTTGCCAAGAAGCTTGGCGTCGAGCATACGGTCAACACCGCTAAAGAGGACCTCGGCGAGGTTATGAAGAAGATACTCATTAAGGAAGGCTTTGACGTTGGACTTGAGATGTCAGGCAGCGAGATCGCCTTCAATACCATGATAGACAATATGGTACACGGCGGTAGGATCGCTCTTCTCGGACTTCTTAAGAGCGATACCAAGATCGACTGGTCCAAGATCATCTTCAACGGACTTATCATCAAGGGTATATACGGCAGAGAGATGAGCGAGACCTGGTATAAGATGTCTGCTATGCTTCAGGGCGGACTTGATATCTCTGATATCATTACTCACAGAATGAGCATTCTTGACTACGAAAAGGGATTTGAAGCAATGAACAGCGGCAAGTGCGGTAAGGTAATTCTCGACTGGACCTGCCTTGATACGAAAGGAAACTGATATGAAAAGCGCACTCAGATATTTCACCGAGGTCTGCGACTCTATCGAGCGCGACGGCCTCAAGAAAAACGAAAAGATAATAAAGACCCCTCAGGGCGCAAAGGTCGGTCTTTCAGACGGCAGAGAGGTCATCAATATGTGCGCCAATAACTATCTCGGTCTTGCAAACGAGAAGGCGGTCATCGATGCGGCAAAGGCAAGCTACGATGAGTTTGGCTACGGTCTTTCGTCCGTTCGCTTCATCTGCGGTACTCAGTCTCTTCATAAGCAGCTTGAGGCGGCGGTCAGCGACTTCCTCGGAACAGATGATACCATTCTCTACTCTTCCTGCTTCGATGCCAACGGCGGTCTTTTCGAGACCCTTCTCACGAGCGAGGACGCCGTCATTTCCGATGAGCTTAACCACGCAAGCATAATTGACGGTATAAGACTCTGCAAGGCGCAGAGATTCCGCTATAAGAACAATGATATGCAGGACCTCAGAGCAAAGCTTGAGGAAGCAAAGGGCGCAAGGATCAAGCTTATAGCTACCGACGGTGTATTCTCTATGGACGGTATAGTTGCCAACCTTGCCGAGATCTGCGATCTTGCCGAGGAGTATGACGCTCTCGTCATGGTAGACGATAGCCACGCGGCAGGCTTCATGGGCAAGACAGGCAGAGGAACTGCCGAGCATTGCGGAGTTATGGGAAGAGTTGACATCATCACGGGTACCTTCGGTAAGGCTCTCGGCGGCGCTTCGGGCGGATTTACCTCGGGAAGGCAGGAGATCATCGATCTTTTGCGCCAGAGATCTCGCCCCTACCTTTTCTCCAATACTCTTGCTCCCGCCGTTGCGGCAGGCTCTATAAAGGTGCTTGAGCTTCTTAAGAACGATACCTCGAAGAGAGAAAAGCTCTTTGCAAATACCAAGCTCTTCGCCGAGAAGATCAAGGAGATCGGTCTTGACGTTATAGACGGCGGAACTCCTATCATTCCCGTTATGCTCTATGATGAGCACGTTGCGGGTGAGATGGCGAGAAGAATGATGGAAAAGGGCGTTTACGTCGTTGCATTCTCCTACCCTGTCGTTCCCAAGGGCAAGGCAAGAATAAGAACCCAGCTCTCCGCGGCTCTTTCCGAAGAGGATATCCTTTATATCGTTAAGTGCTTCAAGGAAGTTAAAGAGGATATGGGATTATAATCCCTTGTTTTGACAATAATTGTATGCAAAAAAGCAGTCTCAAGTGCGAAAATGCATTTGAGACTGCTTATCTTTTTTATTTTAAAGCTGCTCCAAAAAGGATCTCGGCGCAGCTTTACGGATCAAATTGAAGCTTTATATTTTGGCATCCATAGGACCTGCCGCGCCCTTGACGTAAACTATCATAACTCTCTTGTATTTCTCCGGGGTTACGGGAAGGACTCCCTCATCCTTATACTTAACGAGGGTGATAGCATCGCGGCTGATATCAGCCTCTGTATTCTTATACTCCTCTTTTCCTATCATGGAAAAAGGATCCGATGCAGGCACAAGCTCTTCCTTCGCCTTCTTGTGTTGTATCATATACAAGAATTTAAATCAATGGTTACTTA
>JAFTQV010000019.1 GCA_017462605.1 Clostridia bacterium
CCGAGAGCCTCGGCTGCGAGAGCTTCATCTATGCCGAGCATTGCCGAAATATCCTCAATGCTAAGAGGGCTATCCTTGATAACGTAGATCTCGCCGCCGTCATTCAGCTCCGCGGCAAGGCAGAGCAGCCTTATCCAGGTGAGGATAAGCTCCGAGCCGCGCTCCCTTCTTTCAAGTATCCTGATCTTTCTGTTTCCGAAAAGACCTGCGTCAAGCTTGAACCATTTTAAATCAAACAATTTTCTTTTTTCTCCTTTTTGAAAACCTTTTTTGATTTTATTATACTATATCCGAAGCGTTTTGTAAGCGTCAACATGGGTAGGAAATTCGGGTCTGAAATGGAGAAATTTGTGCAATTTGACGAAGAAATCAAGCGAAAAGACTTGAAAAGCTCTCCGGAGCGCAGATGTAAGATTTTAAAGTGAGCCTTCCGCGGTAGGGGGGATGCAAGGCTCGCTGCGCTCGCAATGAAATGCCTCTGGCATGAAATGTCACCTACGGTGACGTGATATATAAGCCTTCCCCAGCGGGTAGCGAGTTGCCTTCCCCAGCGGGTAGCGAAGCGGCGCGAGGGTATTGAATGACAGTCCGGTGGACTGTCAGACCCCGAGCGTGACCGAGTCGCAACGAGACAGGTGGCACACGAAGTGTGACGGATGAGGTGTTAACTCTGATTGTAGCCAATACTCTGTCTGTAAACAAAGCCAACTACTCATCCACCGCAAGCGGTCCCCCTTCCCTCACAAGGGAAGGCTTAAGGATGATGTGTCGGGCGAGACTCGTAATGAATTGCGCAAGCGCATGAATTGACACATTGTGTCATGAATTGCAGTAAGCTGCATAAATTGCCCTTCGGGCATTAAATGTCACCTTCGGTGACGCGATATATTCACTTTCGCGAAATGCCTTCACGAAAGATGAATTCGATATATCTCGCTTAGCTCGATGCGATATGCCTTTCTTTCAAAAGGCTCGATATGTCACCTTCGGTGACGTGATATAATACACGTCTTTGGGGGTCAGGGGGCATTTGGACACCAAATACCCCCTTCTTTTCTTGCCGAGCACAACCGAAAGCCGCACCTCACAATTGAAGGCATAAGCCGCTTAAATGCTAATAATTGTTGACTAAATCGTGTCAAACATCGGATATCTGACAAGAGTATTCTTTGTGAGATCACGCTCCGAAAAGCGGATCGGCTTTATAGACGGATCGCCGTAGGTCGTGTAATAATAGGTCAGACTTTCCGATGAGAGGACAGAGGTATATACGGTCTTTTCAAAGCCAAGGTCGGTTCTGACTGTGCCCTCTGCCATAGAGACGGATGCGAGAATATGGAAGAGCTGGTTTACCGCTTCTTTTTCGGTCGGCTTCTCGAGGGCATAGAGCTTAGTGAAGGCGGCTCGCAGAAAGCGCGAGGGCGAGGAGAGATCGCCCGGCAGACCGAACGCGCCAAGCCCGAGAGAGACCCAATCGGAAGTGAATGCGCCTCGCGATGCCTTGCCGAGGTTATCGGGCGCGGCTGACGGAGAGAGGGCGCGGTACATCGAGGCGTGCTTCAAATGGAATGAAAGAGGCGGCTCGTTTGTGAGGACTTCTAATGGGTCGGGAGTGAGTAAAAGCCCCTCGGAAAGAGGCTCGGCGGCAAGCGAGCCGCCGCCGTCCGCAAAGAAATAGTGAAGCCTTGCGGCAGGGTATTCATCAGACACCGAGTCATGCGTGAGGTTGACTCCTTGCATAAGCCTCTTTGCCTCGGAGAGATCCTTGCAGGAGCTTAAGACGAAGGGGATAAGCTCGTGAGGGGCAAGATTCAGCTTGCCGCTTTCTTTATCCTTAAGGCAGGCGCTTTCGGTGAAATTGAGCCCTGCGGCGAAAAGACCGTATTCGTTTACCGCTTCGTAAAAAAGCGGCATTCCGCCTATGACCGTGGCTGCGCCGAAGAGAGCGAAGCCGCCTTTTTTTATGCTGATTTTTATATCCGATGCGTACGGATAAGCGAAATTCCGAGGCATAAGTACCGCCTCCTCGGCGTAGCGCCTGTCAAGATCAAGGTTTCTGCCGAAGAGTCTCGGCTTTTTATTAAAGGAAACGGCTGTACACATAAAACCCCCACAATTTTTCGGGCAATAGCACAAAAAAATCAAAGCCAAACATCAAAAACTCACCCGAGCCGCGCTTGAAGCCACAAAGCAAAGGTGGTAAAATGGTAGTGTGGAAAAGGGATAGCCTCACCGCTCTGCAAAGGCGGTGAAGTTCCTATTAAAATCTTGTTAAAATATTATAAAATACTATTGCTTTTTTATTAGTATTGTGATAAAATAAAACATATTATGTTTGGGAGATATTAACAATGAAAAAAGAATGTATTAATTGCGGCAGGCTTCTTGACGATGACTTTCTCATCTGCCCCTTCTGCGGAACTAAGGTGAAAAAGGCGGCGGCAGCACCTTCGGCAGCTCCGAAAAGCGCATCGCCCTCGACCTCGGGCAAGAAGACTCCTTCTATAAACCCAAGCTCCGGCTCGGACGCCTTTGACGATCTGCTCAACAGTCTTTTCGGCTCGTCCGCTCGCACCTCTAAGAGCTCGGGCTCAAAGTCGGTATCTACCACGGATATGGGCCCCTCGGATAAGGACGGCTCTGAGTGCAATACCATAGGAATGGATTACACAAGAGGAAGAAACGGCAGAACGCAGAGCTACGTTGAGGCAACGAAGTGGTTCAGATACGGCGCTCTTAAGGGCAATGCAAGCGCAATGTATAACCTTGCTTCGAACCTCAGCAACGCAAGAGGAGTTGACAGGGACTACGCAGAGGCTCTCAAGTGGTATAAGAAGGCGTGCGACCTCGGATCGGCAGGCGCGGCAAACGACCTCGGACATATGCATCAGCACGGACTCGGCGTTGCCTTTGACGGCAAGCGCGCCGTTGAATATTATAAGCTCGGAAGAGAAAGAGGAAGCGTTGCTTCCATTTGCAACCTCGGATATTGCTACGATCACGGCATCGGAGTCGCCGAGGACCCCGCTATGGCATTCAAGCTTTTCTGCGAGGCAAACGAAAAGGGCAGCCCCGCCGCGGCAAATAACCTTGCATATGCGTATGAGAAGGGCCGCGGAACTGAAATAGATCTTAAGCGCGCGATAGAAATGTATACGGTGGCGTACGAGCGCGGAAGCAACGTTGCTCCCAATAATATCGCCAACCTTTATAAGAGCGGAGCGCTTGGCTCTCCCGATTACGCAATGGCAAGATCGTGGTACGAAAAGGCGGACGAAAAGGGCAATATTTCCGCGACCTATTCGCTCGGTAACCTTTATTTCAACGGTCAGGGCGTAGCAAAGGATTATAAGAAAGCGGTGCAGTATTACGAAAAAGCGGCAAAGGCGGGCAACGCCTCTGCGCAGAACGATCTAGGCCATTGCTATCAGCACGCAAAGGGCGTTGAGAAGGACGAAAAGCTTGCCTTTGAGTGGTACTCTCAGGCGGCTAAGGGCGGCAACACCGCAGGCTGCAATAATCTCGGCTTCTGCTATGACCACGGTATCGGAGTAACTCAGGATTTCGCGAAGGCGGTCGAATGGTATAAGAAATCGGCGGCAAACGGAAGCTACTCGGCAAACAATAATCTCGGCTACTGCTATGAGAACGGACGCGGTGTCAAGAAGGATCTTCTCAAGGCTATCGAGCATTATAAGACCTCGATCAGAACGGGAAGCACAGTCGCCGCGGGCAACTTAAGGCTTATGCTTGCCAACAGCTCTTATTACAGCGAGCTTAACGCGCTTCTCGTTGAGATGGCTAAGGAAGGAGACGCTGAGGCGTATTTCAGACTTGCCGAGGCATCGAGAATAGGCAGAGGCACGGAAAGAAGCGATAAGAACGCATTTGAAAGATATAAGATCGCGGCAGAGGGCTCGTATACCGAGGCTTACCCCTATCTCGCGGCTTGCTATAACTTCGGTATCGGCACCGAGAGAGACGCCGATCTTGCCGCTAAGTGGTATCGCGCAACTGCAGGCCTTGGCGCAAAGGCGAGCTACGAAGCGGAGTGCGCTCTCGGAGACTGTTGCTATTTCGGCTCGGGCGCCGCAAAATCGGTAGCAAAGGCAAAGGGTCATTGGGGAAGGGCTGCGGATATGGGAAGCATCGAGGCGCACAATATGCTTGCCGTTGATATCGCCAAGCATTACGACGTGATAGAAAAGACCTTCCCCGCGGACGATAAATTCACGGTAAAGGGCGATCAGGACGTTATAATCAACGACGTTATTGACGATTTTTATCCCCTCGGCATTACGACCAAGGGACTTCTCGCGGTAGACAATAAGTATCTTCTCACACCCTCTATGATACAGACTCTCGTTATAGACACCGCAACAAAGACGATAACGGTGCTTCTCAAGAGACCCGTCATAGATAAGGAAGGCAATCTCGCCATTACCCTTGAATTCAGAAGAGAGACCACGGACGATGCCGATATCAAGGATATAGCGATCGTCGTTAAAGACAACGGAGTGCCTGTCAAGGTGCTTTGATAAAAGGAGAACGGTATGAAGAAAACAAGGCTTATCGCGCTTGCCATTACTATTGCTCTCGCTCTTACCGCTTTGGTATCCTGCGGTAAGGACTCCTCGCGCCTTGATAAGAAGGCGGGCTCGCTTGGGGATATATACGATATATCCTTCGTTGATCCCACGGCTCTTCAGTTTACCGAGGATAACGTCGGCGAGGTCGAGCTTTCAACGGGAGTTGACAATATGAACGGCAGGATCTACTACGTAAACCACCAGGCGAAGCAGTACGCCTTTTACAGGGTGGATACGGACGAGGTATTCTTAAGGCTTGACCTTTCGGATAAGTATTCGCACAGAATATCGATCGAGAGCGGCGAGTTTGTCGCAGTATCGGTGACGAGCGAGTATCAGGACGATAAGGACACTCTTATGATCTATAATCTTGACGGCGAGGCGATCCTGAATAAGAAGATATCGGATAGCTTTACGGTTTCGGGCAACGTTGTGAGGTCGGGCAGGAGAAGCTACGTGATAGCGGACGGCGAGCTTAAGGCGAGCTACAAGGTGCCCGAATATATCGGCGACGCCGAGATGACCTTCGGCGAAAAGTATGCGATGCGCGGCGCGGACGGATATTTCGCGTTTTACAACGAGAGCTTTGAGCTTGTCAGCGCGTTTGACTATCCCGATAACGCCGTGAACGAGGATTGCTATTTCCTCGGCAGCGAAAAGGCGCTTGTGTTCTATGACAAAGAGGCGGCGCCCGATGCGAAGGACTACGATTATTACACGGACGGCGTAAAGTATAATACGTACCTTGCGATATACGATATCCCCTCGGGCAAGGCGAGCGAGATCGAAGCGCCGATCTATCCCGCAAGAATACTTTCGGAGTCCTCGACTGATCTTTCGGAGTACGGCTTTTCGGATAGCGTGAAGAACGTACTCTGGTATTACCCGATAGTTGATAAATCGATAGAGGTCAGCGATAAGAACGTTCGCTGCGCGGTTATCGGTGAGGACGGAAGCATCGGAGTCGGAGCAGACAATATATTTGAGGATCAGAGGGGGCTTGTTGCTCCCGTCAGAAACAGCGGAGTATTCGTTTACGAGACTGCCTTCGGCAGCGTTGCGGTCGATAAGAACGGAGAGACGCTCGGAAAATTCGAAGGCGAGACGGTCATGATCCCAACGTCATTCGGATACCTGGGAATTGCGGACGGAAGAGTCTATATTTTTGATGCGGATCTTTCGGTCGTCTATGAGTCGAACGCGAATATTATAGCCGAGAGCGAAAATGCGGTCATACTTTACGCGTACGGCAGCGGATATACGAGAATAGTCGGAACAGTGGACGGTCCCGAGGTCGATACCGAGCTTAAGATAGAGAGATATCTCGGACTCGGACTTTTCCTCTCGGGCAATAAGATATATTCGATAGAGGGCGAGGAGCTGCTTTCGACCTCGGGCGCTGCGGTCAGCGTGGCGGCGGTATCGGATAATGCGATACTTATCAAGATCGAGACCCTGCTCGGCACACGCACTTATTACAGAATTGCAAAATAAAAATCGGAGAACGGAAGAATGAAGCCACTTGTTATAAGAATGGAAAGAGGCGCGGCGCTTTTGCGCATCCACGATCAGCAGTATTACTACAACACGGTGATACAGTCTGACGCAGGCGTGGAGATATGGAGCTTCACGGGCGGTAAGTACCGCAAGATAAGGCGAAGCGATAAGGATATGATCAACCCCGATCCCTCGATAAAGAGAGAGACCAAGGATCACAGAAAGTACGACGTTTATTTCGTTGATAAAAACCGTATGGAGACGGGCGACTCCGATTCTCTTTACATACAGTTTATGGTAGACGGAGAGCTTGTGACGGCTTATATGTCGTTTGCTTACAGAATAGTTGACGCTCCCTCGCTCATAGGAGAGCTGAGGCTTTCGAAGAGGCAGTACAGCCACGTCGCTCTTAAGAACAGAATATACGAGGCTATCCTCGACGTTATAGAGAAGTACGGCTGCCGCGGTATCAACGCGGACACGCTGAGGGGCGATATCGCAAGATACGGCTCCGAGCTTTACACCCATATCCGCAAGGGATACCTGCTCGCTTATCTCGGCGTTGAGCTTGAGAGCCTTAAGCTGACAATAAGATAAAGGAGAGGGATATATGTTTGGATTATTTAAAAGCAAGACCGTAGGAGTATCTCCTCTTCTCGATAAGCTTGAGGAAATACAGGACAAAATGCGTGATGCGGGCGTTTTCGGCGCGCTTAAGTTTACCCACGAGGTATTCGCAAAGCTTGACGACCCGAAGCTGAAGCTCACAGAGGAGCAGAACAGAAGCATTCTTATCTATCTCGATGAAATAGATTCTCATATAGGCAACGAGTATATAGAGCTTATAAAGTACGAGTGCGCCGAGATAATCTTCCGCTCGGACAGGAGCGCGGTCATCACGGATAAGAACGATGATCTTAAGACTCTGGAGCATAGAGAGCTTAAGACGAGGATCGAGCTTGCGGTCAAGCGCGATTACCTTGAAGCGGCAAAGGGCTCGGGTATATCGGAGCTTGAGGAGATCAAGCTTCAGGGCGAGATCGAGGAGCTTGAGGCTAAGCATAAAAAGTATCTTGAGGATTACCAAGCTAAGCAGAAGGAGCAGTATTGATAATGGATAATAAAGAAAACAAGCCGGAGACGGAAGTAAAAGCGGCGAAGTCTGCCGCGCCCGAGGCAAGAGAGCCGAAGGCGGCGCCCGAAGGCGGCGAGGCTAAAAAGCAAAGCACGGTCAGCGTAGTTATAGACCGAGGAGCGGCAAAGCGCCGCGGCATAGACCCCGAAAAGGTGCTTGCCGAGATGAAGAGCTATTCTTATCCCAAGGATAAGGATAAGATAACAAACCTTCTTTTCTATATTGAAAGCGGCATGATCCCCGTCAATTCGGGCAACCTCAGAGTGATAATAGACAATCTTGCCAAGTGGGCAAGAGAGGCGAGAGAGCTTAAGTCTGTCGGCTTCCTTCAGCAGATAGCGTCCTGCGCGAGAAAGATGGACGCTCTCGGAGAGAGCGAGCTTGACATTTTCTTCTCGCTCTGGAAGATAGTCCCCGAGATCGCAAACTCTATCGGAGACTGCAAGAAGATCATAACCAACGTTATAGATTCTCATACGGATGACTACGATATCGTTATATCGAGCCTTCTGCCCTTCTTCAAGACGGGTGAGAACTTCCAGCATCTTCCCGAATTCTTCAAAACGGTCTTCCCCGAAGAGGACAATAATAATAACAGAGACCTCGTCTCCAGCGCGTGGAACAGAATACTTTGCGATAAGGATATCAACGATATACTCACAAGGTTCAGATACTTCTCCACCAAGACGGGTAAGGAATTCGCGCGTCACATAGATAAGCATTCGCCCGGCAGAGAGATGCCCAAGGCTCTCGTTGCCTACCGCAAGGCGGCAAAGGCGGGCAGGATCAAGATGCTCGGCGTCAGCGCGGCGGTGCTGGTCGTTGGAATAATCGCGGCTATCGTTGCGGTAGTGATGAGCGGTAAGGCTATCGACTACTCCAGCGTTGCGATCGACTATCCCACCGAGGTCACGCTAAAGTGGGGCGAGGATCTTAATCTTGACGGTAAGACGATAACCTATAAGTCGAATAACGGCGAGACCTTTACGGTCGCGCTCACCGAGGCGAAGGTCAATAACTTCAATAAGAACAAGGTCGGTCAGCAGATAGTGACGCTTGAATATCTCGGCAAGAAGCACACCGTCACGGTGACGGTCGAGCCGATAAAGCTCTCCACTCCCGAGATCAAGCTCCAGGGCGGAGCTATCGTATGGGATCCCGTTGTCAGCGGAGAGGGCAAGGTCGAATATATAGTCGCTCTCACGGATACCAACGGCAACCCGATATCCGTATCGGATGATAATAAGGCAGACGCGTCCTTCACTCTCCCCGAAAGCCTTGGGCTCGGCGCGTATCAGGTGACGGTCACGGCGAAGTCCCTCGTCTCCGAATACGTTGACTCGGAAGCATCGGGCGCCTTCAAGTTCGATAAGCAGGCAGGCGTTACCAACGTAAAATTTGAGAACGGAAGCATCGTCTGGGATAAGAACGAGCTTGCCTCGAGATACGAGATAAAGCTCAACGGCGCGACCCTCATGGCGAATGACAATTCCTTCTCCAACCCCACCTTCAAGGAAGGTGACAACGAGGTCACGGTCACGATAGTTTACGACGGAAATACCGTCTTCAAGACCACAACGGTCAAAATTTATAAGATTCCCGCGCCGAAGGTCAGCATAGTTGACGGTAAGCTCAGCGCGGAAAACCCCGCAACGAAGTTCTATCTTGACGGCGTGGAGATCTCTCCCGATCAGCTCGATTCTCTGACTGCGACTCCGAGAGAGTACGCGGTAAGCGCGAAGATATTCGCGACGAGCGATAAAGAGGTAGACTCAGATCCCTTCGAGACCAAAATAGAGAGGCTTCCGAAGCCTATACTCAGCGTAAGCAATAATGCGCTCGTAGTTCAGACGGGCTACAAGGTGAATTACACTATCACGGGCGGCAAGTACGATGCGGACGTTTTTGACGGCAACATTATCGATATAGCCGAGGCAGGCATCTATAAGGTCACCGCGGTATTCACGGGTAAGGACGGCGTATCGCTCGCTCTTCCTTCCGTGGTCTCCAATGAGGTCACCTTTGAGAAGCTCCCCGTTCCCACGATAAGCAAGGACGG
The DNA here is from genome assembly GCA_017462605.1 of Clostridia bacterium. Taxonomy (GTDB): domain Bacteria; phylum Bacillota; class Clostridia; order Oscillospirales; family CAG-272; genus UBA1740. The sequence goes on from JAFTQV010000019.1 coordinate 9,281, forward strand.
TCAGGGCGGTATCACTATCATCGACGGCTCGGCAAACGTTGAGCTTTATGTCAACGGCGAGAAGTTTGACGGAGATATAGACAGTCTTCCCTCGGGATACCACACCATTACGGCGAGAAATATCGGAGACGGAGTAAGCACGATAAGCTCTGCGCAGTCAAACCCCGAAAAGGTTGAGAAGGTGAATACCACCGTCAACGCAAAGAAGATCTCGAGCAGAATAAACTTTTCAGTTTCCACCGACCTTGATAAGACCAAGTATGCGGTAACGATCAAGGTAGACATCAAATACTATTCGGGTGACGAGCTTGTTTACACGACTACCGGAAAGACCGTTGAAGAAGGCAAGACCTTCTCGGAGCTTTCGGTTCATAATGAAAAAGAGGTAGACCGTGTTGAAATAACAGTCACTATCAGCTACACCGGATTTAATAACGTTACTTATACCGAGACAAAGGTTGTGTAAACGATAAAAAAGGAGATAATAGAAAATCATGAAAAGCAGAGTAATCAAGCTTATCGCTTTAGCGCTGACCTTAGTTTCGGTCTTTGCGCTCGCTGCCTGCGGCGATAGCTACAGCACCTACTACTACGATCCCTCAACAGGCAAATGGTCTGAGAACGAGGTATCATCGGGCGGCAATAATAACGTCGGCTCGGGCAACAACGATGATTACGTCAACAACGGAAGCGGCAATAACAACAATAATTATGATGACGGAGCCCTTAAGGTCGAGGTCAGCGGTATCACTCAGGATATCACATACGTTGATGAGGATGGAATGTCTATTCCTGTTCTTAACAGCGATCTTGAGATCGGCACGAAATACACGCTTAAGCTTAACTTCACCATCACCGCTACTCAGAATAGCGACGGCAACCAGTATTTTGATACCGTCCTCACCTTTACCGATATCAATATTCTGAACGGTACGATAAAGGAAGCGGAGACGGGTAAGCAGGTAGAGCAGAAGGTCATCGATGCAACGAGCGGTTCTGAAAGAAAGGATATCAAGCTTTCCTTCAAGGTACCCTCGGAGAAGGACGTTGAGAAGCAGATCACGATCCTTGTTGCGCTCACCCCCATAAAGGTTGCAAATTCCTCTCAGATGCTCGTTGACTTCTCCTCGGACGACGCGAAGATCCTCGGAGACGGTATATCGAGAAGCTTCAGCATCAACAGAGCAACCCTTGCGAAGCCCGTTCTTACGGTTGATTCAGGCAATAAGAAGATCAGCTGGGCTGCAGTAAATAACGCCACCTATTATATGGTATACAGCGACACGGGCGTTACGGGTATAGTTATCAATGCTACCGATGCATTGGAGCTTGATCTTTATAACTATCCCGATCTTATCGGTCAGAACATTTACGTTCAGGCATGCAGCGACAGCACGGACTTTATAGCTTCAGAGAAATCCGAGCCTGTAACTATCTGGTAATATAGCTACATATCCCTTAAATCGAGGGGCATAGCCCCTCGAGAAAGGCACAAAATGAAAAAATATTTATTAAATTTGGTACTCGTCCTTCTCGTTACCGCAATTCTTATCGCCACAGGCATCAATGCGGTTTCGGGTCAGGTGACGGTTGAGGAAAAGCAGTCCAGCTTCAAGCTGACAGACTTTGATTATCTCATACGCACGCCTTCCTTCGATCAGATCGAGGCGCTTGAAGGCAATACCGAGGCTATAAAGTCTGTATTCGCCTGCTATGAGTTTGAGGTCAACTGCACCTCGGATAGAACCTCTCCCAAGCTCCGAGTCCTTTTCTCGGACGATATGGACGATTACGGCATAGGACTTTTCACGGAAAAGACTCTCCTTTCGGGAGCCTTTGATAAGAGCGGACTTATGCTTGACGAAAAGGCGGCAGAGAAGCTTCGCGTTTCGGTTGGAGACACCGTGCGCCTTGCCCTTAAGGGCACTTCCGTAAGCCTCGAGGTCGCGGCGATATACAGAGCCTCGACCTACGATTCTCTTGATGACGGTCTTGCTCTCGCAGCCTTTACCGATGAGATAAAGGCTCTCTATCTTCCCACGGTATTCAAGTACAGCCACGCCTTTATAGAGGCGAATGACGAGGCTCTGTGCGCATCCGCTCTTTCGGGCTATAAGCCTCTCGGATACGTAAAGACCAAGGATGAATTTATAAAGGATCCGCCTATCAGCCGCCGCCCCATGATGTCTGACGCCGAGTGGCAGGCCGCTCTGGACAGCGCATACACTTCATATTATGATGAGACGGTATCGGCTCTTAAGACCGAGGGCAACCTTGAGAAGAAGAGCGACCATATGGCAGACGTTGCCGAAAGAATAGAGACCACCCAGCATAAGGTAGATCTTCTCACCGTCGGTATAGCTATTGCCTCGGCGGTCATATTCGCTCTCGTTTCCGTCGCTATACTTTACCTCAACCGCGCAAACGACGTTCTTCTTGCAAAGGAAGGCGCGGAAAAGAGCCATATGCTCCGCGAGAAGCTTGTCGTCAATACGCTTTGCCCTGCGATCGCATCTCTTGCGACCTTCGCATCTCTTGCGGCGGTAGCCTCGGGCAAGGGCTTCCTTAATGAAACTCTCGGAGTAATACTCCTTTGCTCGCTGCCCGTTCTGGCAAGCATTATTCCCACCGCTATCGTATCGAAGATATACGTGGACGGTATATTCGGTAAAGCCGAAATGCAGTCGGGCGAAGACGATATAATGGTCAGAGTTGAGGATATACCCGAGGGCGATGAGCCTGCATCTGCCGTTGAAGGCGAGATCAAGGCTCTGAATGCAGATACGGAAGGGGGTATCCCCGCCGATATAGAAGTACCTGCCGATGCAAAAGCGCCTACCGATGCTGAAGCACCTGCCGATGCGGAAATACCCACCGATGCGGAAATACCCACCGATGCGGAAGTACCCACGGATGCTCCTGCTGCTCCCGATGAGGGAGAAGCTCCCAAGGTAGTTATAGATGACGAGCCTAAAAAGAAGGTCGTTTCAAATTCGGATTTAGGTATACCCGAGGAATAACTTAGCGTGATCACTCACGCTAAGACTAAAAAAATTAAAGGAGAAGAGCCGATATGCAGAAGGCAAACGCCGAAAAATCGAATAATGGCACAAGGCTTGACGTCTGCGCCTACTATATACGCAGATTTGGCAAAGCGGCTCTTTCTGCCTTGCTTTCGCTTTTAGTCTACTACTTTATTTTCTATTTCTTCGCTCCCGATATAGCAAGGGCAGAGGCAGATGCCGACCGCATTCGCGAAACGGATAATACCGAGGCGGTCTTTTCGTCGCTGCCTCAGTCCTCGGGAGAGGGATTTATGCTCTTCGGCGGCACTCATATACTCAAGGGCGGAAAGAGAGTCAATTGCGACCTTCTTATGGCAATGGCTGACACCGAGTATAAAGACAATTATTTTGCATTCTATACGCCTCTTGCCGAAGGAGAATGCGTAGTTTCAAAGAACCTCTCAGCTTCTTACGGAATAAAGGCGGGAGACACTCTTACCGTCAGCGGAACTGATATAAGCTATAAGGTCAAGGAATTTATTCCCGCGGTCAGCGGTATTGATGAAAAATATATGCACGAGGGCGTTATAATTCTCGGGCGCAATACCGAGGTCGTTCGGGGGCGCGAGCATTCCTATCTTACCTTCTTCGAGAACGGAGACGGATACGTCGGCAGAGATTCAATAATATTTTTTGAAAATAGCCTTATGAGTCTTCTTCCTATCGTAGACCGCGGTATTTTATTCATCTGCCTTTTCTTCGTTTTGAATATGGCGGTCTGGGAGCTGCTTATAGGCAGGCGGAGCTTTGCCGATCTCAGGCGCTCGGCTGAGCTTGGAATAAGACCCGTGTCGCTTTATTTAAAGCTTATCTCGTCCTTGCTCTTCAAGTATTTTCTTCCCGCGCCCGTGATGCTTCTTATTTGGCTGCCAAAGCTTGGCTGCTACGGTAAAAGCTTTTATCTGCCAATGCTTCTATGCTTAGGCGTACTTATTCTTTTGATTTTTATTTATTCTTTACCCATATATAGGAGGGTAGGATTATGCCGATTGAAAAAAAGGTGATCCTTTCTGTCGAGGATCTGACTCTTCAGCTTCTCGAGACAAAGACGAATATTGAATACGGCAGCTTCAAGATAGAAGCGGACGATTTCGTTATAATAAAGGGCAATAACGGATCGGGAAAGTCCACCTTTCTTAAGATATTCGCGCCCACTAAGATGACAGGCTACTGCGGCTACGTCAGAGGCAAGATGTTCTACCGCGATGCGGGGCTTGAAAATTCGGATATGTTCAGCCGCGGATACGATAGACCGAAGCTCCTTCGCAGAGTCGTCAACGTTACCCAAGAGGAAAGGTTTTCCTCATTTGCATCGGCGTGGGGAGCGATCCTCGAGCCGACAGTCGTTGCGGTCAAAGAGGACTCCTCTATCCCGGCGGCAAAAAAGAAAAAGATGATAGCTCACGCAAAGGAGCTTGCAAAGTATTATTACGAGGATGTGCTTCGCGCATCGGGCTCGTTTACCGCAGGTCCTTTGGCGTTCAGATATAAAAAAGCGACCCAATTCTCGGGCGGTCAGCAGAAGATGCTGAACCTTATTTCGGGGCTTATCAAGGCTGAGGTCATCGGCGCAAAGCTCATTCTTATGGATGAGCCGCTCAATAACCTCGATGCGAAGAATAAAGCGATATTCAGCGCGATAATCGCCAAGCTCCGCCGCAGAAGAAGAGAAGAGGGCGACCCGATCGCTATTATGGCGATAACGCATTGCCAGATCTTCGAGGGCATAAATAAGGTGATCACTATCACCCCCAACCCCGAGAGGCGTGTCAATAAGGTCTTATGCGAAAGAAAATTCGAGCCATACCATGCGGAATGCCTCGAGGACTTTAAAATAACGATATAAGTGAAGAACGGTGCTATGAAAAAATTCAGATCAATTGTTTTAATTTCAGTAATTCTCACGCTTACATTCTCCCTTTTTTCCTGCTCGGAGAACGTGGATCTCGGCGTGGGAATTGAAGTGGAAAATTCGGATAAGCCTTATTTCAGCTACAACGAGACGAGTATTACCACGGTCGCTGAGATAAGCGTTGCTATAACGAATTATACCTCGCGTACCCTGGAGAGCGCGACCTTCATTTGCGAGTTTCGCGATGCGGGCGGCAGAATAATCGCCAAGAGAAGCTGCGACGTCACGTCGAGCATTGAAAGCGGCGAGACCTACCACACGAGCTTCACCTTCTCGGGCACAGGCTCTTACGGAAAGGGCGCGATAGACGGAAAGGCGGCTTCGGTCACCTACGTACCGTACAGCATAACCCTCGGAGCTGAGGCTCCCGCTGAGAAGGGAGAGAGGACCTTCGGCTTTGTTCAGGTGCTGATAATCCTCGCTTGCATAGCGGCAATTCCGATCGGTATTCTTCTTATCCGCAACGGTGCGTTTTACGAGGGTATGTTCCTCGGCTTCGATTGGTTCAAGAAGTATCCCGAGGACGGTGTCAAGACCTATGGCGGCGGTCTGCTCATCATTGCCGCGGTAATATTCCCGATAATTTATTTTATCTTTATCTGGTAACCCCGAGGGGCGAAGGATATTAAGGAAGAAAAGATGAAAAAAAGAATTTTTACGTTAATTATTCTGCTTGCGGTAAGCATTTCGGCGATCCTCTCCCTCGCTTCGTGCGATAAGGCGGAAGGATATAGCGGCTCGGGCTTCACCGTGACGAATGAAAACTCACCCTATCTTGTCTATTACGGAGACGGCGGCGGTCTTGAGAAGACCGAGGCTATCCTTTACGTTAAGGTGACGAACGATTCCGAAAACGTTATAAGCGGACTTTCCTTCTATGCATACTTCCGCGATTCCTCGGGCAGAAAGATAGATTCAAGACTCTGCCGCCTTTCCGAAAATATCGAGCCGGGCGAGAGCGTCTTTAAGTATTATGAGTTCAATAGCTATCTCGAAGACGATGATAACGCTTTTATAAACGGCGAGGCAAGCTCGGTCACCTTCGAGCAGCATAGCGTGACCTTTAAGAACGGAGCTTCAAAGAAGGATGACGGCGAGAGGAGCTGGGGCATTCTTGAGACTATCATAGCCGTCCTCTGCGTTGGCGCGTTGGTGCTTGGTATATGGCTCACCTACGACGGATTTTATCTTGGCTTGGATTGGCTGAGGCGCTATCCCGAGGATATCGCAAAGCCCGTCTTCGGTATACTGCTTTGCGTGGCTTCGGTTGGCTGGGCGATAGTTTATTATTTCTTCATTTGGTAAACAATATTTTGCATTTAGGAATGATAGGCGGAGATACATATGAAAAAAAGCATTAAACTGCTCATACTTATTGCCGCCCTCATTATTGCGGCATTGTCGCTCCTCTCCTGCGAAGCTGAAGGGGCGGTCAACGATTATCTGTACAAGGTAGAGAATGAGAGTCACCCTTACTTTATATACGATGAGCAAGCAGACACGACAGAGGTAATATTAAACGTGAGACTGGCAAATTCGGGTCAGCACGGGATAAAGCGATTTACCTTCTCGGCGGATTTTTACGACGAATCGGGCAAGCTTATCGATGAAAGAATGTGCCTTTTTGATAAGGAGGTAGGGCGCGGCGAATGCAAGTCAATGCTCTTTCGATTCAGCGGAAAGGGCGAGGGAGAAGATCTTTCCGCACTTCGGGGCAAGGTCTCGTCGGTCTCCTACCGTGTCACAGAAAGACCTGTCTTTTCCGTGGACGAGTCGGTCAATTCCAATGGCAGCATGAGGTGGGGAGCATACGATATCCTCTTTGCTGCTCTCATAGCGCTCGCCTTTGTACTTAGCTGCTTTGAAGCGAAATATTATGGGGATGACGTCATCAGCGCAGTCAGCGCGGGGATTCTCGCGGTCATTTCGCTCGTTCTCCTCTTCGTCTATCCCGTTTTCCTTGCGGCGTACGTGTAAAGGAGGTGGCGGCGTGAAAAAGCTTTATTCTGTTGCAATGCTTTTCGCATTGCTTTTAACCCACATCTTATGCCTTGCCTCGTGCGGCGGCACAGCGCCCGATCAGAGCCTTGACTTTACTCTTTCACCTCTGGATAAGCCGAGCTTTGTATACGACTCCGAGAGCAACGTGACAGAGGCGTATATTCGGCTTAATATAACGAATAACTCAGATAAAATGATACACGGTATGACCCTTCTTGCGACCTTCTGCGATGAGGCAGAGGTCAAGGTCGAGACGAGGTACTGCCACGTCGGCGTGACTCTTTCCCCGGGTGAGAGCGATAGCGTCTGTTTCGTTTTCGGCGGCAGCGACCGCCATGAAATGAACGCGATAAACGGCGAAGTGGCGTACGTCTCATTTTCGGTGCATTCATTGAGTCTTTACAATGAGGACTCACCCGAGGCGGCTCTTTTCGGCTTTATGAAGACCGCGTTTTTTGTCCTCACTCTTCTTATGCTTGCACCTCTCATACTGCAAGCGGCAGCTCTTATAAAAACGAAGGAGAAAAAGCGTGTTCTCGCACTTTCGCTTCACCTTCTTGTCTTTATTCTGTTTTTATCCTTTTACCTCTTCTTCCTTTTATAAAGAGAGAAAGCCTTCCTTTATTTATTATTAAGAAAACATAAATTTTAAATCTTCCGAGGGAATGAAAAATGAACAAAAGAAATCTATCGATCCTCTTTCTCGTCTGCTACTTTGCATTGATGATCCTCTCGCTCGTGAGCTGCGGCTCGGATAACGTTCAGGGCATCTCGGTCACGCGAAATATCTCTTCCGTGAACTACAATGAAGAGACGAATAAAACGTCGATGCGCGTGGATGTTTACATTGAAAATCTGAATTCAAGCAAGTCTGTCCGAAGCTATCAGTATAGGCTCACCTTCAGAGACGGCAGCTCGGTGGTATATTCAAAGAATTATCAGAGCTATGAAAGCCTTGGACCCAATGACGGCACTTCGGTTACTCATTGGTTTGAGGAAAGCAACGGAACTGCGATCACAGGTCAGGTATCGAGCGTTGACGTCACTCCCGTGCAGATGACTCTCAGCGATTCGGACTCAAATAGCTCGGGCACTCCCAAGTGGGGCTTCTGGGCGACCTTCTGGGTCATCGTCTCGGCGATACTCGTATTCCTCTTCATCACCTGCTGTATAGGCGCGGACGGCGATACTGACGCGATCATAGGCGGCGTTGTTCTCTTTATCGTCCCTGCGGTCATAATACTCGTCGTTTACTTCGGCTTCGTTTACGGCAGCGGCGTCTGACGGTGATAGAATTAATATGAAAAAAAGCATTAAGGCGCTTATTCTTATTGTTATCGTTGTTTTTGTTATCTCCTCTTTTGCTTCGTGCGGTAATAAAGCGCGATCCGAAAAAGGCGTAGAGATATCTGCATCTATGAGTGACAGAGGCTATAATGACGATACGGGTAAGCATTCATTGGAAGTCAACGTAAATATAAAAAACGAGAACTTTCTTAAAGCGGTCAGAAATTATAAATATGAAATCCTTTTCTATGATTCTGTCGGCGCATTGATACATACCGCCACGTTCACGGAAAATGACGCTATCGCCCCGCTCGGTGAAAAAAGCAGCACCTACTACTTTGATGAATCCAAGGGAACGGCTATCAGCGGTTACGTAGGCTTCGTTCATGTAAATCCAACTGAAATGGCGCTCAATACAGGCATCTCTCTTGCGATACTCGGCGAAGAAAAGGGAACAGTGCCCTTTGGCTTCTGGGCATATTTTTGGGCGATCATATGCGTGCTTTACGTAATTGATTTTATAAAGAATCTTGTTGAAAGAGGCTTCCGCCATTTCTTCGGCAGCTTGATCAAAGCCTTGATCCCGATAGGCCTTATCGTCATCATTTATTTTGGGCTCATATTCGGAAGCGGTTATCTTGCGCGTGTGAATATTAATCCGGCTCTTTGCAGAATCATATTTTAAAGGAATATCAATATGAAAAGGACAAAAATCGCAAGAATAGCGCTTGTCTTGCTTTTCTTGCTCGCTTTGGCGCTATCCCTTGCCTCTTGCGGCAAGGTCTCGGGCGATCCCTCTGATATCAGTCTTGATACCGAGATAGTATCATCTGATTTCAGCGATGAAGAGGGCGTTGGCTCGGCTGCTGTTACCGTCACCGTGGCAAACGGCTCGCCCCATAAGCTCGGCAGTATAAAATATAAGCTCACCCTTATGAATATAGGCGGAGACGAGCTTCACTCCGCCGAATACGAAAGCGCCGAGCCTATACCCTCGGGCGAGAGCGCTGTCTTTCGCCACACCTTCGGCGAAAATGACGGCATTGTCGGCAAAGTAAAGGTCGTCCGCGTGACTCCCGTATCGATGACATTCCTCGGAGACGATCCTATAAGAGAGGATAGCATAGAGGAGCTTGAGATAAATAAAAAGACCGCTCTCGTTATGGCGGTCATCGGATTTGCCGTATGTCTTATCGGCGGAATACTGATATTCGTATCAAAGACTCTTGATATCGAGCCCTTGATCTACGTTTCGGCGGTATTTCTCGGAATCGGCGCTCCTTTCGCCGTCTTTCCGCTTATAGCTTATTTCACGGGGGCGCTTGCTTTCGTTCTCGGTATGGGCGCTTTGGCATCGAGCGCCATATGTCTTATCTTAAAGAGCGTTTCTCTTTTTATCAATCGGAAAAGCTTAGTTCACCGCAATAACCCGTTTGACGTATTTATTTTCTTTGCGCCCGTATATTTTGCGCTTGGAATTATAGCGTTTTTGAAAGTTTTTCCAAATGACGTTCAGATGACACTCGGCATAGGAGCGGTAGCGCTTTCGCTGATAGCCTTCTTCGTCTATCTTTGGGCAAGAGACAGTTACTCGCAGATCGCGGAGCTTGTTGCCGATATCGTATTTCTTGTCATATTTGCTGTCGGCGTGCTTCTTATATTCAATCAGTTCTTATCCGATCTCTTCCTATCGGCGGGCATCGGATTTGCGATAAGCTTTATACTCTGTGCATTCTTAATCGATGGAGACAATAAAGCAACTATCATTCCATACCCCATTATTGGTGGGCTTTCGCTCATCTGCCTGGTTATAGGTCTATTTGATTCCGTATGGTATATGATAGGCTCGATCGGCGCGCTTATCACCCTTGGCGCTGCGGCATTGTTCATTTCGGCGGCGATCTTCGAGAATGAGAACCTGGATATACCGCAGGCGATATCCGCAGGCGCTCTGCCCGCAGGCGCTTTTGCCGCCGCCTTCGGATTGCTTTCGGCTGCCCTCGGAGATCCGATACTTATGTGCGTTATCGCGGCGGGCGTCACGGCAGCTGTCAGCGTTGGATTATACTTCCTTAAGTTCTTCTATGAAAAGCACGTGTGCGCTAAGCATGGAATTACAAGGACGAGCTACACCTTCTCCTGGAAGTGCAAGAAGATATGCAGAGAAGCGCTTGATACTATCATGATATCAAGTATAGTATCCGCTCTTTGCTGTATAGTGATTGCGGCAGTTATGATCGTTATTAAGGTCATAATCTAAGATTTTGACAACTATTATTAGAAAAATACATAGGTGAGAAAATGAAAAAAAGAATTCTTCACGGCATAGTCCTCGTTATGCTGCTTCTGCTTTACGCTCTGCAGCTTACCTCTTGCGGCAACGGTATCAAGGGGATAAAAATAGAGTCCGCCGCTTGGGACGGAAGCTATGACCCTTATACAAATAGCAGCTCGGGTAACGTTGAGTTTTATGTTGGATGTATTGATGACGGCAAGCGCGTTACGGCTTTCGTTGTTAACGTCAAGTTCTTCGATCGGTTTGACAACTGTATCGCAACGAGAAGAGTAACGAGAACCGATGTTGAAATTGACGATGGCGTAACGAGTCATTTCACAGCATCATTCGGAACCGACGGCTCTTCCGCCGCTATTCCGGGCGAGGTCACTCGCCTTGAGATCGAGCCGCATTCCATGACCCTGACAGGCGAGGGGAACGACGGCGGCTTCAGCGTTGGCTCGATCTTCGGCATCATCGGCGGCGTTATCGGCGTTGTCTTTGTTGGCGGAGTGTTGTACGGACTCTTCTTCGATTAATATTCGGGGATAGGCATATTAGGCGATAACCGCCGTTTTCTCCCACTCGGTGTAGGTATCTACACCGTCGGGTCGAAGAACGACGCTTCTCACCTAAATCTGCCTATCCCGCTTGTTTTTTATTATAAAGTTATCAGAGAAGCTTTTTTTGAGCATCGTCAAAATAAGCTTTTATTTTATTAGCGCCCGAATAGTCGGTATGAAATGTATCGCCGTTGCTTAAATGGACAACGTTATCCGAAAAGCTATTTCGCACAACCTTGACGATATGGGCGGGGTTTACCCATACTGTTTTTCCATCGCTATCTGTGTACTCTACTTGTAAAATAGTTAAATCTGACATCTCTGATCTCCTTTTTAAATAGATCAACAGGTGCAGTTTCGAATGAATTCGTGCTCAGAGAGCAAAGAAACAAAGAAAAAATATTTTTTTTAAAAAACCTATTGACAAATGGTTTTTATTTTGATATAATATCTAAGCGCAATGCGGAAGGTTAGCTCAGTTGGGAGAGCATCTGCCTTACAAGCAGAGGGTCACAGGTTCGAGCCCTGTACTTTCCACCAAGAAATAGATACAGAAAAAGTTTGCTTAATGCTTCAGCGCAGGGCTCGAACCTTCGACGTCCAAGTTTCCTTAGGAAACTTGATGAAGTTGCTTGCAACTTCTCTGTACATTTCCACCAAGGAAATTATGTTTCCTAAGTATAAGAATGGCTTGGTAGCTCAGTTGGTTAGAGCGCTAGCCTGTCACGCTAGAGGTCGTGGGTTCGAGCCCCATCCGAGTCGCCATTCTTATGCAGCAAAAATCCTTTGCATAAGTGAGATCAGCACTCAGTGATCGCTCGAACAGAGACGGTACTGAATGACAGTCCGGTGGACTGTCAGAGCCGTCGGCGACCAAGGCGCGCAGTTCGCGCCGCGAATCGAGCCCCATCCGAGTCGCCATTCTTATGCAACAAAAATTCTTTGCAAAAAGCCATCTGCGGATTTAGCTCATTTGGTAGAGCGCCACC
>JAFTQV010000020.1 GCA_017462605.1 Clostridia bacterium
GGTTTGTGGTAACATATATAAAGTAAATAATATAACCGCAAAGGAGATAAAAATGGCAACCTATAACAAGAAAAACATTGAAGACGTTGAAGTAGCCGGAAAAACCGTGCTCGTTCGCTGCGATTTCAACGTTCCTATGAAGGATGGAGTTATCACCTCTGACAAGAGAATAGTAGAGGCTCTTCCTACCGTAAAGTATCTCATGGAAAAGGGCGCAAAGGTTATTCTTTGCTCTCATATGGGCAAGCCCCACAATATCTTTACAGAGGGCTTCGGTCTTACCAAAAAGGAAAAGAAGGCTGTTGAGGCTCTTCCCGAATCCGAAAGAGAGGCAGCAAAGGCTGAGTATCTTGCAAAGGCGGTAGCATCTGATAAGAAAAAGTTCACCCTTAAGCCCGTTGCCGCAAGAATCAACGAGCTTCTCGGCAAAGAGGCTGTTACCTTCGCTGAGGACATTATCGGCGAGGATGCAAAGGCTAAGATCGCATCTCTTAAGGCAGGCGAGGCAGTTCTTATTGAGAACACGAGATTTGATGCAAGAGAGACCAAGAATGATCCCACTCTTGCAAAGGAGCTTGCAGCATACGCAGACCTTTTCGTAAACGATGCATTCGGCGCGGCGCACAGAGCGCACGCATCCACCGCAGGTGTAGCAGACTACATTCCCGCAGTTTGCGGATACCTCATTCAGAAGGAAATTTCCGTTATGGGTAAGGCTCTTTCCAATCCCGAAAGACCCTTCGTTGCTATCCTTGGCGGCGCTAAGGTTGCAGATAAGCTCAACGTTATCGATAACCTTCTCACCAAGGTCGATACCCTTATCATCGGCGGCGGAATGGCATATACCTTCCTCGCTGCTAAGGGCTACGGCATCGGCAACTCTCTTCTTGACGATACCAAGCTTGACTACTGCCGTGAGATGATGGCAAAGGCTGAGGCAAACGGCGTTAAGCTTCTTCTCCCCATCGATACCGCAGTTGCGGCATCCTTCCCCAATCCTATCGATGCACCCGTTGAGGTTGACTACGTTGATTCCGAAGCAATTCCTGCCGATAAGGAAGGACTTGATATCGGACCCAAGACCGCAAAGCTCTTCCAGGATGCAGTTCTTGCGGCAAAGACTGTTGTATGGAATGGACCTATGGGCGTATTTGAGAACCCCACTCTCGCAAAGGGAACTATCGCGGTAGCAGAGGCACTTGCAAGCTCGAGCGCAACCACTATTGTAGGCGGCGGCGACTCCGCAGCAGCATGCGAGCAGCTTGGCTTTGCAGATAAGATCACTCATATTTCCACAGGCGGTGGCGCATCGCTTGAATTCCTTGAGGGTAAGGATCTCCCCGGTGTTTCCTGCCTTCTTGATAAGTAATTTTTTGATATTTCTTCCGTTTTCGACCTAACTCGCCGTAGGGTTCTACGGCTTCGGGTCGAAGAACGAAAAAACTATCTAAAAAATTCCAATATCAAGTTCTTGATAAGTGTTTTTTGATATTTCTTCCGTTTTCGTGCAAGCTCGCCGTACGGTTTCTACGGCTTCGGGTTGAATAACGAAATAACTATCTAAAAAATTCCTTTATCAATTCTTGACAAATAATTTCGGCTAAAATTCCCGTTTTCGTGCAAGCTCGCCGCAGGGTTTCTACGGCTTCGGGTCGAAGAACGAAGATTTCCACTCAAAATTCTTTAGTCAAGAACTTAGCAAACAATCGAAAAGAAAGGCAAAAAAATGAGAAGAACAGTTATAGCTGGAAACTGGAAAATGAATATGACTCCCTCGGAGGCAAAGGCTTTCATCACCGAGCTTAAGCCTATGGTTAAGGGAATGGACAAGTGCGATATAGTTCTCTGCGTACCCTACGTTGATATTGCTACCGCAGTTGAGGCTGCTAAGGGAAGCAACATTCATATAGGCGCGGAAAACGTTCACTTCGCTAAGAGCGGAGCATACACGGGCGAGGTCAGCGCGGATATGCTTCTTGAGGTTGGCTGCGAGTACGTTGTTATCGGTCACTCCGAGCGCCGTCAGTACTTCGGCGAGACGGACGAGACCGTAAACCTTCGCACCAAGGCTGCTCTTGCGGCAGGACTTAAGGTTATCCTTTGCCTCGGAGAGGTTAAGGAAGAGCGCCTTGCGGGTATTACCGACGAGGTAGTCGCAATGCAGACCAAGCTCGACCTTGCAGGCGTCAGCGCCGAGGAGCTTAAGAACGTTATAATCGCATACGAGCCCGTTTGGGCTATCGGTACCGGTCTTACCGCTACCCCCGAGCAGGCGGACGAGACCTGCGGAGTTATCCGCGCGACTATCGCTAAGCTTTACGGAGCTGATGCGGCAGAGGAGATCACCGTTCAGTACGGCGGCTCGATGAATGACGGCAATGCAGCCGAGCTTCTTTCTAAGGTAAACGTAGACGGCGGTCTCATCGGAGGCGCGTCTCTTAAGACCGATAAGTTCACCGCTATCGTTAAGGCGGCTAACTGATCAATGCAGAAAACGAGGCAACTCAAGCTTATTGAGCCGTCTCGTTTTTTATATAAGTATAAAAGGAAAAGAAAAAATGGAAAGAAAAGATATAGATAAAAAGTATAAATGGGACCTCACAGTCCTCTATCCCACCAACGCGGATTTCGAGAGCGAAAGAGCGGCATGCGAGAAGCGTGTCAAGGCTTTCAGCGCATATGAGAAAACTATGTGCCGCTCGGGCAAGGATCTTTATGCGGCGCTTCGCGAGTATTGGGATATCATAGACGTCCTCAATAAACTTTGGGAGTATGCGTCTCTTAATTTCTCCTGCGACTCTACCGATAACACCAATCAGGTCAACGCAACAAAAATGCGCAACCTCTTCAATCTTCTCGGCTCGAACTCCTGGTTCGTTGAGACTAAGATACTTAAGCTTACCGAGGAAGAGGTAAAGTCCTTCTTCCTTGAGTGCCCCGAGCTTATGACCTTCAGAAGAATGATAGATAAGATCCTCGCAAGAAAGCCGCATACACTTTCCGATGAGTGCGAGATGCTTATGTCCGATATGGAGAACTGCCTCGGCAGCCATCGCGAGATAAGAAGTATGTTTGCTTCGTCTGACGTCAGATTCGGTAAGATCCGCAATGCGGAAGGAAAGCTCGTTGAGCTTACCGATACCAATTACGTCACCTTCCTTATGAGCCCCGAAAGGAGCGTGCGCAAAGCGGCGTTCCGCGGCATATACAAGACCTATATGCAGTTTGCAAATACTCTCTCCACCCTCTACGAGGCAAGAATAAAGGAAGAGACCACCGCGGCAAGGGTCAGAAAGTATAAGGACTCACTCACCGCGTCTACCTTCGGAGACGAGGTCACCCCCGAGATATACAATAACCTCATCAAGGCGGTAAACGGCGGACTTCAGCCCCTCTACGACTACTATGACCTGAAGCGAGAGGTTCTCGGGCTTGATAAGCTCCACCTCTACGATATCTATACCTCGCTCGTCGGCAGTCTTGACACCAAGTATACATACGAGGAAGCTGTCGAAGAGGTTCTTAAGACGGCAGAGGTATTCGGCGACGAATATTATAACGCCCTTTCGGACGGACTTAAAAATCGCGGCTGGGTAGACGTCTATCCCTGCCACGGCAAGCGCGGCGGAGCATTCTCCTCGGGCGCGCCCGGCACCGAGCCTTATATCCTCTTGAACTTCACCGAGACCTTCTCAGACGTCTCCACCCTCGCTCACGAGGCGGGTCACTCTATGCATACCTGGTTCTCCACCAAGTACAACGAGCCGCATAATTCAAGCTACAGAATTTTCGTTGCCGAGGTCGCATCGACCGTCAACGAGCTTCTTATGGCGCACAGAAAGCTCCGTGAGTGCGAGAGCGACGATGAGAAGCTCTATATCTTGAATCAGCTTATGGAGACCTATAAGGGCACGCTTTACAGGCAGACCATGTTTGCCGAGTTCGAGCGCGATGCTCATGCGCTCTCCGAGAAGGGTGAGCCCCTCACCAAGGAAAGACTCTGCAAGCACTACTATAAGCTCGTCAAGAAGTACTTCGGCAAGAACGTTGCCTGCGATAAGGAGATCGCTTACGAATGGATCAGAATTCCTCACTTCTATACCTGCTTCTACGTATATAAGTACGCGACCTGTATATCCGCCGCATCCGCGATCGTCAAGCGCATCGAGACCGAGGGCGACTCTTACATCGGAAAATATATAGACTTCCTCAAGTGCGGCGACTCAAAGTCTCCCTTGGATAGCCTTCTCGTTGCAGGCATCGATATGAGAGACCCGAGCGTTGTCGAGGGTGCTATCGAGGACTTCGCTTCTGCCGTAAAGCAGTTCAAAGAGATCTATAACAGCTCTAAAAAGTAAACAATTATTCTCAAAACAGGAGATTTTACCACTTGATGATAAAAATAGTAACCGATTCATCCTCTGATCTTATAGCCTTGGACGGTGTTCCGTTTGCATCGGCGGCATTGCAGATCAATACTGACAGTAAGGTATACGTTGACAATGGAGATCTCAACGTTGACGAAATGGTCAACGCGATGTATAAATATAGCGGTAAGTCCTTTACCTCATGCCCTAATGTCAACGATTGGCTAGAGGCATTCGGAGACGCCGAAGAGATTTTCTGCATAACTATAACGAGCAATCTCTCGGGCAGCTACAATTCGGCTTGCTCCGCAAAGAAGGAGTATGAGGAAAAATACCCGAGCCGCCGCGTAAAGGTGATAGACTCGCTTTCCACGGGACCCGAAATGGCTCTCATTGCCGAGAAGATACGCGAGCTTATCCTTGCGGGCAAGAGCTTTGATGAAATATCGGAAAGCCTTCCCGAATATAAGACCGAGCTGCTTTTCGTCCTTGAATCGATGAAAAATCTTGCCAATAACGGCAGAGTATCAAAGCTCGCCGCCATTGCCGCAGGCATCCTCGGAATAAGAGCGATCGGCAAGGCAAGCGACGTCGGTACTCTTGAAATGCTCTCGAAATGCCGAGGAACTGCCAAGACGGTTGACGCCCTCGTATCCTATATGAAGGAGATGGGCTATAATGGCGGTAAGGTCAGAATTGCGCATTGCCAGAATCCCGATGCGGCAAGAGACCTCTCGGCTAAGATCGCCGCCGCATTCCCCACGGCTAAGATCGATATAGGCATCTCTCGGGGACTTTGCAGCTTCTACGCCGAAAAGGGCGGAATGCTCATAGGCTTTGAGGTTTAATACGCAATTAAATCACAGGCTGTTTTAGTTAACTTGACATAAAAATTAAGCTGCCAAGGCTTGGGCTTATTAGCTCTTACAGCCGAGGCAGCTTCTTTTCATCAACACGAAGTGTTGTATGAGTAACCTATGAAAATGATAAGAAATCCTAATGGATCTTGATTTTGCCTGATGAGGGCATATTTGAAAACCAAACGGTTGACCGGTTATTTTTTATGAAGGTAATAGGAGTTTATGTCTTCTGTCGTGTTATCTTCGGTGTAAACGCATTTTTCGCTCCTGTTTTTACCTTCCACAGAACCGTCAGTGTAATGAATAACAAACCATTCTTGTTTATAAGAAGACCAGGTACTGCCGCTCTCCTCACTCATCTTTATTACAACCCCTGCAAACGATTTACCTGATACTAAAATATCTACTTGCGGTTCGTTCGTGGAGTAGCAGGGAGAAAAGGAGCTTGCCATTTTTTTGATCGCAAATTCGCCGTAGCCTTCTCCCTTTTTCACTTCGCCATAAACATCGTTTTCATAGAAATACGAGCTAAAAATGCTGACGAAATATTCGTCGGATTCCGCTAATATTCTATTTGCGTCTTCCTCATCGTATTCCACCCAGTACAACGTGATGTCTTTCAATCGAAGAGCTTTGACGTATTTATCGGGTTGTGAAGTTGTTACAAATCTTGCATTCAGACGTTCCATTGCTACGCTCCTTTAAGTTTGCTTAATATGGAATTTGTTCGATAGCTTTATAATACACCTTTTTGAAAAATATTTCAATAGATTATAGATAGAAAACGGCAATTTTTTATAAGAAATCAATATTTCGGCATAACGCCTCGAATTGCCTTCCCCGGTGGGTAGCAAAGCGGCGCGAGGGTATTGAATGACAGTCCGGTGGACTGTCAGACCCCGAGCGTGACCGAGCCGCAACGAGACAGGGGGACCATCGAAGATTGTGGATGAGGTGTCAGGCTCCCCCCGGCAAAGGGAGCTGTCGCGAAGCGACTGAGGGATTGTCTTGCCGAGCGCAAACGGAAGCATTCCCCCGCGCGTCATCCTGAGCGGAGCGAAGCGGAGTCGAACTGCGAAGCAGCAACAAGCGTCAGCGCAGTTGGGATCTCGCGGGAATATGCGTATTGATCTCGCCCGGATCCTTCGCGGCGGAGTTTTTTCTCGTTGTCATTCTCGAGCAATCCACGCCGAGATCCTTCACTTCGCCGATATCCCTCGCTGTCATCCTCGAGCGAAGCGAAGGATCTCGAGGGATATCGGCATCGTTCGAGGATGACACCTAAAGGTGTCGGGCGAGGGGCGCTCCCGCCCCTGATCCTTAACCTTGCGAAGCAAGATTTCATCGCGTGCGCATACCGCTTGCGGTATATTGCGTCATTCGGCGTGTCCGCCCGCCGAATAGCAAATTTCATCCACCTTGGGTGGATTTATTCCGCGAAAGCGGATTTAGTTTTCCGGCGGGAAGCTGGGTATTGCTGCGCGGAGTTGGCTAATCGCAGGGCGTTCCGCAAAGGTATAAATTAAAGCAGGGCACACCGCGCTACGCAAGATACCGCGGAAGCCAAGTGCCTCGA
>JAFTQV010000021.1 GCA_017462605.1 Clostridia bacterium
GACTTCGTTGCTAAGAACGCTATCTTCCAGGCATTCGTAAAGGATGTTCTTAAGACTATAATCGTAAATAAGCCCGCTGATGTTGATGCGCTTCTTGCTTGCAAGTTTGAGGGCGAGGGTGAGGGCAGCGTAAGCGATGCTCTTGCTGAGAAGACCGGTACTATCGGTGAGAAGCTTTCTATCCGCCGCTTCACCGTTGTTGAGGGTGCTGTTGCTACTTACATTCACAACAAGGTCGAGACCGGTGTTGTTGTAAGCTTCGTTACCGACGTTGCTGACAAGGCAGAGTTTGCAGAGTGCGGAAAGAACGTTGCTCTTCAGGTTGCTGCTATGCCCGTTAAGTATCTTGACAAGGAGAGTGTTCCCGCTTCTGTTCTCGAGGAAGAGAAGGCTATCCTTATCAGCCAGATGAAGAACGATCCTAAGATGGCAAACAAGCCCGAGGCAGTTCTTTCCAAGATCGTTGACGGTAAGCTCGGCAAGTATTATGAGAATAACTGCCTTCTTGAGCAGCTTTACGTTAAGGACGATTCTCTTACCGTTGGTAAGTACGTTGCATCCGTAGCTAAGGAGCTTGGCGGAAGCATCAAGGTTACCGGCTTCGTTCGTTTTGACAAGGGCGAGGGTATCCAGAAGAGAGAAGAGGACTTCGGAGCTGAGATCGCAAAGATGATCAACGGCTAATTTTGAGATGCATTTTGAGATGCCATATTTGGTGATAACCGCTGTTTGCTCCCGCTCGACGTACCCTCGTACGCCATCGGGTCGCAAAGCAACGCTTCTCACCTGAATCTGACTATCTCAAAAGTCTAAAAACCAAATACTAAGGGCTGTCTCAAAGCAAATTGAGGCAGCCCATTATAAATTAAAATCAGAAGAATGGAGAACGGTATGACCTGCTGCGTTACAGGGCACAGACCGAGCGGATTTCCTTTTAAAAGGAAAGAGGACTCGGATAGATATATTTTATATAAGCTTACCCTTGCCGCCAAGGTCAAGGAGCTTATCGATTCGGGTTGCGATAGCTTTATAACCGGGCTTGCGGAGGGAGCAGATCTTGATTTTGCATGGTCGGTGATAAATCTGCGAGACCTTCATCCCGAAATCAAGCTTGAGGGAGCCGCGCCCTATCGAAGAGCGCCGTCCTTTTATCCCACAGAGCGTGACGAGGTAATGGCAAAATGCGATAAGGTCACCGTCTTATCCGAGCGGTATTACGAAGGCTGTATGCAAAGAAGAAATATGTATATGGTCGATAAATCAGACGTTGTTCTCGCTATATGGAATGGGGAGACAAAGGGCGGAACGTGGAACACCATAGCTTATGCAAGACGCCTTGGTAAAAAAATAATTTATATTATGCTATATGATTTTTAAGGGATGCCTCATTTTGATCGAGACATCCCTTTTTGCTACTAATTGTTTACTTCTTTGAGGTTTCTTAATGGAACTGCGCGTCCTCGGAATGAGAATGCGCGGCGCTGAAATTCCTCATCGCTCATACCGTTAATTATGTCCTCGGTCAAGGTAGGTATCCTATCGTTCAGGAAGCCTTCGATCGGGGTTTTCGGTATGTTTTTATTATGAGGGCATACCTTCTGGCATATATCGCACCCCCATACCGTGTTATGCTTTTTCATAAGGGCGATCTCCTCTTCGGAGTGCGCGCCCTTCTTTTGCGTTATAGAGGAAAGGCATTCGGGGCAAAGGGAAAAATCGCTCTCACCGCTATGTACGAAGGCAAGAGTACCCGTTGGGCAGGCGGCGATGCATCTATCACATCCGATGCAGCCGTATTTTGTGTCAGCTACTGTGCGGTATACAGTCTCGGGCATGGGCATATCCGTAAATATTGCGGCGATAAAAATATAGCTGCCGTATTTTTCGTTGATGATAAGCCCGTTCTTGCCCTTGACTCCGAGCCCTGCTTTAAGAGCCGCGGCCCTTTCGTCTATCGGTGAGTGATCGGTGAAGCCAATGAAGGAATAAGCGGGATATTCTTTCTTAAGCTCATCGGTTATCCTTGATATCATTTCGCCAACTATGAAATGATAATCGGGCACTGCGGCGTAAGCCGAAATATTATCTGCTTCTCCCGTGTAGTAGGGGACGATGAAGGGAATGACCGATTTCGGTATAAGCCCCGAGCGATTGAATAAATAGCCTCGGGTCTCGGTTGCCTCTGAATATGGAAGCGCGCCGAAATATTCAATTTTTTCACCGAAAAATATCTCTCTTAGCCTGCTTATCACTATGTAATACTCCTTGGCGCGCGTACGGTGCGCGTTATTTTATATATATTATACGCCGCGCGACGGCAAATTTCAAGTATTTTATTGACTTTTAGAGCGGTGTAGTGTATAATTGTGGAGTAAAAAATATTACGGAGGCGTATATGTTTAGCTTAAATCGTGGCTTATGGTATTATCTCGTTGAAGAGACTAAGGTTTGCAATGAGCTTTGGGAGATCATGCTTCTCACCCTTTCCTTTACCCTTATATCCGTCTTTGCGGGATATCTTCTCGGAAGCGTAAATTCCGCAATAGTGGTTTCAAAGATCTTTTACGGTGATGACGTAAGAAATCACGGCAGCGGTAATGCGGGTCTTACCAATACTCTCCGTACCTACGGTAAAAAGGCGGCTCTTTTCACCCTCCTCGGAGACGTGCTTAAGACTGTGCTTGCCATATTCATAGGAGCTATTCTCGGCGGATTTTCCTATATGGGCGGAATCAGCGTTGGAAAGGTCTATTCCGATCTTCCTTTTGCATATATCGCAGGATTTTTCTCGATAGTCGGTCATATTATTCCGATCTACTATGGCTTCAAGGGCGGTAAGGGCGTGCTTTGCACCGCCGCTATGGCTCTCGTGCTTACTCCCGTTGAGTTTGCTATTCTTATTCTCGTATTCATCGGTATCGTTGCGTGGACGAAGTACGTTTCGCTTGGCTCGGTCACCGTTGGAGTGCTTTATCCTATCGTCGTCGCGGCGCACACGAGGCTTGTCTTCGGCGCATCGGGAAGTCAGGACGGAATAGTGACTCTTATCACTGTACTTATAGCTTGCATCATCGTCTACTGCCATAGAGGTAACCTTGCGCGTATCTCAAAGGGAACGGAGCGCAAGCTCTCCTTCAAGTCAAAGCCTGCGGTAGAAGCTACCGCCGAAGCGCCCGAAAAAGCGCCTGATGACGGCGAGGGCAGCGAAGAGAAGTAATATGGAAAGCTTTTCTTCACTTGTGCTTTCAGTCTTCAGAAAAGAAGCGCTGAAGAAGCTCGTTTTTTCAAAATCAAAAGATCCCGAGATACTTAAATTGACGGCAAGAACCGTTTCGCACAGAGGCAGAATGATCCTTGCCTGCGAATATTCCAAAAGCGGAAATACCGTTGCTCAGCGCAATCTGCGCGATGAAGAGATATTGTCATTCATAGACGCCGAGTGCGAAAGGTTTGATCAGGCTAATCTTATCACAACGGTTGGCGATGCCGAAAGGAAGGTCACAAAGAAGGGTGAAGTGATCCTCGGTGCGGATAAGCTTATGAGAAAGCTCACGGGTAGAGACCTTGAGCTGACTCCGCTCGCGATCGGCAAATTGGACGCGGAGAAGAACCGCATTCTATCGGGCAGCGAGGACTTCCTCATCTCGCTCGGCATAAGCGATAAAAACGGAAGAGTCCATGATAAAAAGCAGCCTAAATTCAGGCAGATAAATAGATTTCTTGAATATGTAGAGGATGTCTATCCTTCATTACCCGAGGCAGGCTCGCTCTACGTTCTCGATCTTTGCTCGGGCAAAAGCTACCTTTCATTTGCGGTCTATTATTATCTTACCGCGATAAAGAAAAGAGAAGTCAGAATGCTTGGTATAGACCTTAAGGCTTCTGTCATAGCCTTCTGCGCCGAAAAGGCGAGAGAGCTTAAATACGAGGGGCTTACCTTTATTGCGGACGATATAAGGAATACTCCGCGCGATAAGAGACCCGATCTTGTTTTGTCCTTGCACGCGTGCGACGTTGCAACCGATATCGTGCTTGACTGCGCGCAGGAGCTGAGAGCGGGCGTCATACTTTCGACCCCTTGCTGCCAGCGCGAGCTTTCGCAGCATCTTGATGCGGAATTCCTTGCATTCGCTTTGAAATATCCGAAAATAAAGACCGCAATTGCCTCGGCTCTTACCGATGCTTTGCGCCTCGAAAGGCTTAAAGCGCTTGGATACGAGGTGAAGGCGACCGAGCTTGTCGATCCCGAGGATACCCCGAAAAATACGCTCCTTGTCGCTATTCTTAAGAAAGATAGAGATGATGGCCTTGTAAATAATTATAACGCTCTGCTTGAAAAGCTTCTCGGAAGCGGAGCACAGACCTATATAGGCAGAATATAAAAGCTTCAGGATAAAAATATGGAAATAAAAATCACCGCGCGATCAGCGGAAGAGACCGAAGCGTTTGGCAGACTGCTGGCGCAAAAGCTTGAAGAGGCTGGCGTTACACGTGCGTTTATCGCCTTGCTTGGAGAAATGGGCGTAGGTAAGACCGCATTCACAAGGGGCTTCGCCTCGCACTTCGGAATTAATAATATAAAGAGCCCGACTTATACGGTGCTGAACGAGCATAGGGGCAGAGTGAATATTCATCACTTCGATTTTTACAGAATAACAGATGGCGACGATCTATATTCAATAGGATATGATGATGTTATTGAGTCAGAGGGCTATTGCATCGGAGAGTGGAGCGAGAATATTTTAGACTTTTTACCCCCTGAGCATATAACCGTTCGCATTTCCCGCGTTGGCTTCGGCGAGGCAGACACCGAGCGGCTTATCGAAGCAGACCTCAGCGGGATCGTTGAATGGTAAAATAATATTAAAGGAAAAAATATGATAATATTAAGCTTTAACAGTACGGCGAAGGTCGCTTCTGTCGCTGTGGCAGACGGCGAGAGGCTCCTTTGCGAATACAGTATAGATAATGGGCTGACGCAGAGCGAGCTGCTTCTGCCAATGGCGGAAAATGCTCTTAAGTGCTTAAGGCTCGATTTTTCCGACGTGGAGCTTTTGGCGTCCTCTGTCGGCCCAGGCTCTTTCACGGGAGTGAGGATAGGAACGTCTCTCGTCAAGGGAATAGCATTCGGCAAAAATATACCCTGCGTTTCAGTCAGCACGCTTGATGCTCTTGCGGAAAACCTGAGGGGCATAAAGGGGCTCGTAGTACCCGTTATGGATGCTAAGCGCAATCAGGTATATACGGCGATATTCCGCTCGGATGAGAATAGCCTCGTCAGACTTTGCGAGGATAAGGCTATTTCGATCGACTCGCTTGCAGATGAGCTTCTTTCTTTTGGCGAAGAGAGGGTGTACCTCGTTGGAGACGGAGCATTCGTTACCGAGCGCAGATTTAAAGAGGCGTATCCCGGGGTCAAGCTTTCGAAAACTCCCGAGCTTCTTATAAGGCAGAGCGCCTATTCGGTAGCAAGAGTGGCATACAGAAAGTATCTCTTAGGTCAGTCCGAGAGGGATACCGAGCATATGCCGACGTATCTGAGACTACCTCAAGCAGAGCGCGAAAGACTTCAGCGGCTTCGTCAAGAGGAAAAGAACAAAACCGAATAAATGCAAATAATTATAGTCAAATAAAGAAGGAGAAAGAGTAAAATGAGAAAGATCTACATTGGTGCGGATAGCGCAGGATATCATCTTAAGGAAGAGATGAAAAAATATCTTATTGAAAAAGGATATGAGGTTTATGACTGCGGACCGGATAGCGACGCATCCTGCCATTATCCCATATATGCAGGCGAGGTTTGCACTCGCGTGCAGACAGAGCTTGATACGAGCTTCGGCATACTCATCTGCGGAACGGGCATAGGTATGAGTATGTGCGCAAATAAATATAAGGGCATACGCGCCGCTCTTTGCTCCGATACCTTCTCGGCAAAGATGACGAGAGTACATAATAATGCAAACGTGCTTTGCATGGGTGCAAGAGTGATTGGCTCTTGCCTTGCGATCGAGATACTTGACGCATTCCTTGCCGCTGATTTTGAGGACGGCGGAAGGCATAGACAGAGAGTGGATATGATGATGGCTATCGAGGAGCTTTGATCCCGAGCTTATATAATTGCATACGGCTGCCTTGGATTTTGCTTAGGGCAGCCGAATTTTATGCCAAAAAGTTGTGTATAACGACATAAAATATTTTTTATGAAAAACGCAAGTTGTGCATAATGCCCAAAAAGTTTGGTACTTTAGAATATTTACAAATATTTTATTAAGTGTTATAATATTATTATACCAAGAATAATTATATTCAGGAGTACCGTAATGTTTATCAGCGCAGATTATTACCAAGAGCTTTATCTCAATGAGAAGGACGAAAATGCAGTTTTAGCAGAAGTTGAGAAGATCAGAAAAGAGATCGGGAAGCTGAAGAATAAAATGGAGTCGCCGTCTTATGCATATGAGATGCATCCATATCCTTCCGAGGCAGAGACTGTTTCAAAATACAGGGAGTACCTTGAGAGAGCGCTGGATAGACTTTCAGAGCTTCGCGGCGAGGAAGCGAGAAGCGAGGAAGAAATAAGATCGGTTGAATTTAATAGATCCCTCTTGGATATATCTGCAATAACCTTGACTATGGGCAGATACCTTCAGTATAAGCACGAGCTTTCATTTACCGAAAACACAGCTACCTTAAAGACCTTCCACCTTGATTCCGAGCCAACAGTCGATGATAAGGATCATGCCGAATGCATTGATTCCATATCAAGGTTATACCTCGGCGAGTGGAAGCATAGCTATATGCCCGAGGACTACGGCTTTACCGTTTCGGAAGCGACGGGCTGGCAGTTAAGAATAGATTATAAGGGCAAAAAAGCGCCTGTATTCTATGACGGAAGAGGAATTTTCCCCTATAACTTCAATTCGCTTTTAAAGCTTCTTGATGCCGACTGCGTTTGAAGACCGCGCTTTTTATCTTCGGGACGCGTCCTGAGGAGATCAAGATGTTTCCGCTGATCCTCGAGCTTAAAAAGATCTGGGATCTCAAAGTTAAAATAATGCTGACAGGTCAGCACAGGGATATGGTTGGCGGCGTTATGCGAGCCTTCGGCATCACCCCTGATTACGACCTTCAGGTAATGCGTATCGGGCAAACTCTTTTCGATCTTAGCTCTGATATCCTTAAAGGAGCAGAGCCGGTTTTGACGGAATGTATGCCCGATATCGTTTTTGTTGAGGGGGATACAGCCTCGGCGTATTTCGGAGCGCTCAGCGCATTCTACCTCGGTATACCGATAGCGCATATAGAGGCAGGGCTGCGCAGCTATGATATAAGAGAGCCTTTTCCCGAGGAAGCATACCGTATTTTTATTTCCGATATTGCCGCATATAATTTCGCGCCTACCGAAATGAGCTATAATAACCTTATAAAGGAAGGAAGAAGATCTGCCTATCTTGTCGGCAATACCGTGTGCGATGCTCTGCGCCTTACCGAGGGGCTTGGCAGGTCCTATGCATCCCGTGATAAAAGGACCGTTCTTCTGACGACTCACAGAAGGGAAAATCAAGGCGAGCGGCAGATATCCATATTCCGCGCCGCAAAAATGATAGCGAGGTCTCATCCCGAGATTGAAATCATATATCCCGTGCATAAAAACCCGAAGATACGCCTTTTGGCTGATAAAATGCTTGGAGATATCCCGGGAATTACTATGACCGAGCCACTCGGAGTCTTTGATTTTCACAGTACCCTTCGGGACTCCTATATGGTCCTTACCGATTCGGGCGGAGTAGCAGAGGAGAGTGCTGCGCTCGGAGTTCCATCGCTTATTCTGAGGGATAAGAGCGAGAGAATGGAAGCTGTTGATTGCGGGGCGTCTTTACTTGCTTCGACAGAATGTGAAAAAATTTTTTCTTTATTCGAAAGTGTTTTTGAAAAAGAGAGCGTATATTATAAAATGAGAACGGCGAAAAACCCCTTCGGAGACGGCTACGCTTCAAAAAGGATCGCCGATATATTATTTAAGTAAAAGGAAAGGAGAATACAAAATGTCTAACATCTGGCATGATATTTCACCCAAACGCATAAAGCCTGAGGACTTTATATGCGTTATAGAGATCTCTAAGGGAAGTAAGAAAAAATACGAGCTTGATAAAGAAACAGGGTATATTATTCTCGATAGAATTTTGTATACCTCCACTCACTACCCCGCAAACTACGGATTTATACCGAGAACACTCGGAGACGATGAGGATCCGCTTGACGTGCTTTTGCTTTGCGCCGAGTCCCTTGAGCCTATGTCACTCGTCCGCGCATATCCTATTGGAGTTATCTCCATGATGGATAATGGCAGGAGTGACGAAAAGATCATTGCAATACCGTATAACGACCCCAATTATAATAACTATAAGGATATAGATGAGCTTCCGAGCCATATATTCGAGGAGATGAGGCACTTCTTTACCGTGTATAAGAACCTTGAGCATAAGGATACCGCGGTCAATGAGGTGAGTCCGAGAGCGTCCGCCGTTAAAATAATTGAGGACGCCATTGGCGCGTATATAACGAGATTTTGCAAATAATCATAAAAGGCTAAAAAGGGCAGCTTTTGGTGAGCTGCCCCTTTTATTTTGCTTTTCAATTTAAAATATCCCGAAGAATATCCATAATCTCGGTCTTTCCGAGCGAGTCCTTTTCGCGGAGCGCCTCAGCGCACCTTTCCGAGAGGGAGAATAAAGCCAAGGAAACCTCGCTTCTTGAAAGATCATCGCCGTCCTTATCCTTTTTTCCGCTTTCGATAAAGCTTATGATACGGTCAACGATCTCGGAATGCTCGCTGTCGCAAGATTCGAAAAGATTAAGGGATAGTAAAAGAAGAGCCGCGAGGACCTCTTCAAGATGCTCGTCTGCTATCGAAGAGCAGGTGATAAATCCGCATCCTTGCATTGCGGTTCTCAGAGGAGCAAGGCTGACCTTATATTTTTCATCCTCTATAAGATCGAAAAGCTTCTCGCAAAGAGAATTGCGAAGCGATGCCTTGGCGGCGGTATAGTCGAGAGTGCGGTTTTCGTCAAGCGTGATTCTTGACTCCGAGAAAAAATCAGATCCGTGAGCAGACTTGCGAGCGCCGAGATGTATAAGCTCATCGGAGATATGCCTTACCTCAAGTTGGAAAAGCTCGGGGGTCAGAAGCTTATAAAACTCCTTCTTTGCCGAGACGAGACCGTGGCGGTTGATATAGGTCATCTTTCTATTAAATAAGGTAGAAAGCTTACTGCCCGCGGTTTTGCTTCCGCTCGGAATAAACTCATCCCAAAGCACTCTTGAAAAAAGAGTCATAAACTCCTCGTCCTGGCGAATTGCCGCCCTCAGCGAGACCGAGTCCGCGCCCGGCTTCGACGTTCTGTAAACGAAAGATCCGCCGAAAACCTCCTTGACGGCATCCGAGATCTCGTTGAGAGTAATATAAGAGTATTCCTCTCGGCTTTTTGCAGTACCCATAAAAATCTGAGTCCTCCTCACAAAAAATTTGATCTTTGCCAAAAGTTTTGGCAAGGACCTTGGCTTGCAGCATAAAAAAATAAGAGCTATAATATATACGTAGAAAAAAGAGCGTCTTTTCGCTCGAAAATAAAAGAATTCAATAAGATTTTAAAATATAGTCCGATACTTTGTCAAGAAGAAACTGATCTTCTTCGGGCATTCGGGCGGGAAAGGAAGAACTAAAAATGAAAATTAAAACACAAAGCAAGCTTCTCTCAATGCTTCTTACAAGCTTTTGCCTTGTAAAGTCACTTGCAGCCGAGTTTATGACTGCGGCAGAAGAAAAGCGCCTTATAGATGCTCTCGCAGGCATCTATTGCATATCCGATAAAAAGGAGCTTTTGCGAAAAATAGAGCTGACCCGCGCCGAGCCTTTCAAAAATATGAGGACTCTTCGAGACTATGAAAGAGAATGCAGACTTATAGAGTACTCATCGATCGTTGGCGATCCCGTTGCCCTCAGCGATGACGATAAGGATATTCTCGCCGCTTTCGGCGCAGCTCTTCGCAAGAAGCAGGATATATTCGATTCGGGTATGATCTTCACCGCCGATTCGGTTAAGGAAAGGCTGGACGAGGCGGTATCGGTCGGCAACGTCAGAGCGGCATTCATATCCGCTCTCCTTGAGTACCACGGAATTGCCCTCGGCAAAAACAAGGAGAAAGCGGAAAGAAATCTCTCTCGCGCATTTCTCTGGAACGATACCGATGCGATACTCCTTCATCTCTACGTTTATCCCGATGAAAGAGAAGCGACCGTGGCAAAGCTCAGAACTATTCTCACAGGTGAGGACGGCGCGCTTCTCGTTCAGAGGATCGCCGAGGCGTACGGTATCACCGAAAGCGATAATACCGATGAAAACAGCGCGCTTATGGAAAGAGCCTTCTCGCTCGGAACGGTAAGGCGCGAGGTATTCGAGGATAAATTCGCATCCTTTATATATTCGGGACTCATTCGCCTTCAGGATAAAAAGAAGATAGTCTCGGGATATAGAAAGGAGACCGCCGCGTATTACGACGATCTCCCCTCGGATATAGACGAAAACGGCTCTGTCACTCCCGATCTTTCGGTGATAGACGGAGTTAAGCTCAAGCGCGAGAGCGAGATGAGAAGAATAAAGAGAAATCTCGCTTGCGTTAATACGAGGCGCAATAAGTTCTATAAGCCTCTGCTCGTAATATCAAAGGACCCTTACGTTATCAGCATGTATAAGCAGGCGGTGATAGCTTCGCTTGCGTGTATGCCTGCCGTAAAGCTTGACGCATCCCTCTTCGGTCACGAGCAGCTCTCATCGTCAAAGGAGAATATCTTCCTTCGCGCCGTATCGGATAGCGGTAAGGCTTCCACTATGGTCATAATCGAGAAGGTAGACGAGCTTCCCGAGCCTCTTGCAAGAGAGCTTTCGAGATACATAAGAGGCGATATGAGAGCCGAGACGAGGCTTGCGTATCCTCAGCTTACCTTCGATCTTTCGGCGTGCCTTCCCGTGCTTTTCGCTTCGGGCGAGGTATCGGCAGAGCTTGCGGAGCTTTGCGACGTTGTCAGAGCCGAGGCTGTCGTAAGCGCGGAGAAGGAGACCGTCGTTTCCGATATACTTGAATATAAGAGAAGAAGCTATGGGCTTAAGAGCCTTTCGGTCAGCGATGAGGTAATGACCGATCTCGTTGCAAAAAGCTCGGCTCAGGTCACCGATATTCTCGATGAAATAGCGAAGTACATCTCATCCGATCCCGATGCGGGTAAGATAGGAAGAGACGTGCTTGACACCCTTACGCGCGAAATGCGCCCGAAGGGTACTAAGTTTGGATTTTAAGAAAGGTTGGTAAAAAAATGAAAAGACCCGATCTTTACGGCAGTTATGAAAATACAAAGGTATTGCATTATACCGAGCTTGACTCCGATATGGGGGAAGCCACTCCCTGGCACAGCCTCGGCGACTCCGAGCTTCAGGGGATACCGCTTTCGATCGAAAGGCGGGAAGACGGCGAGCTTTACGTTCACACCGTCCCCGATACTCATATACTCACGATAGGAGCCACGAGAAGCGGTAAGACTCAGTCCTTCGTTATTCCTTATGCTAAATTTCTTACTCTCCGTAAGAATAAATGCAGCATGGTCTTTACCGATCCGAAGCTTGAGCTTTTCCGCGCGTTAGCTCCCACTCTTCACGAGCAGGGATACCGCATAGTGCATCTTAATTTTACGGATAGCTCGCGCTCCGACTGCTGGAATCCGCTCTGCAAAATATACGATGCTTATCAGAGATACGTAAGCGTTGAATCGAGAGTCAAGCCCGTTCTTAAGGACGGCGAGTATTTTCTCGAGCTTGACGGCAAGGAGTATCATTCCTTCACCTCGATAGAGTGCGCGATCAATGCCGAAAAAAGAAATCTTCTCGCAAAGGTGCAGGGAATGGTAGAGGAGATAGCATCTATACTTTGCGTTGCGGGAAGCGATAGAGACATCTCGTGGATGAATGGCGGAAGAGCCATATTCAAGGGAATAATCTACGCTATGCTCGAGGATTCGATCCCGGGCGGTCCCCGCCCTCTTATAACGAGGGATAACTTCTCCTTCGATACCCTGCTTAATATATTCGACAGAATAGGCAGCGGAAAATGCCCCTTCACCAATGAGTATTTCGGAAAGAGAAATCACGAGACCTCTCTCGCTTATAAAACGGTGCAGAAATATCTCTTTATCAGAGCGGAGAACACGAAGGACGGCTTTATCTCGACCCTCGCGACCGCAATGACGGCGATAAGAGACGGAGCGGTACGAGATATTACCTGCGCGAATTCCTTCGAGCTTTCCGAGTTTGATGACGAATGCCGCCCCGTTGCTATCTTCATATCGATGAAGGATGAGACCAAGCTTTATTACGGAATAATAAGCCTCTTCCTGACCGATCTCTATACCGCTCTTATCGATATGACCCGCCGCCGCGGCAATCTTCCGAGAAAGAACCCCTTCTATTTCATCCTCGATGAGTTTGGAAATATGCCCGAGTTCCGTGATTTTGACTCGGTAATAAGCTCCTGCGGAGGCAGAAATATATGGTTCTGGCTTGTCATACAGTCGTATGCGCAGCTCGAAAACGTCTACGGTAAGTCCGCCGAGATAGTAAAGGATAACCTCAATATGCACGTCTATCTTGGAACGAATAATCCCGAGACGAAGCAGTCCTTCTCAAATGAGTGCGGTAAGAAAACTATTATATCTCCTCTCTCCGCTCTGAACGGAGAAAGCGAGACGATAGACCACTACGTAAGGGAAGAGGTTCCCGCTATCCCTGTCAGCCGTCTTTCCAAAATGGCGGTCGGCGAGTGCGTTATAACGAGAATGAACGCTGACGTCGTTATATCACGCCTCGAAAGATATTATACATGCCCCGAGCTTATAGACGAATTTCTCGATGAGCATAATTATATATCGGAATTTATTCCGGGAGACCCAAAGTACGAATATCCGATAGAAAGGATAAAGGCAAAAGACGATGATGACGACGACCTATTCTAATTTAAAAAAGTACAGAACCTTGATCGACGTGATAGGAGACTCTGACGTCTTCAATTATGCCGAATACGCATATAAAACAGGTGTGCCGATAGATCTTCTTTTAGCCTCGCTGCGCTTCGGTATCGAGTGCGGATTTATCGAGGATGAGGGCTCGTGTGAGTTTTCCGTCAATAGGGAATCGCTTTTACCCTCTTACGTAAGAGATACGCCGCTTGATCGGGCGGTAGAGGCGATCGATGACGAGGCAAAGGTAATTCTTAAATACGTTTACGATAACCCCGACTGCACCAAGGAGAAGATCTTATCCCTCGGCAGAAGCTTCCGTAGATCGAGATACGAGACTGCGCTTGATAACCTCACGGCGGTCAAGCTCCTCTCGGTATCGAGCGCGAGAGTAAGAGCGAGTGTTGAGAAGGAAATGCTCGAATTGATAATGTTTGTTTACGAAAAAGGTAAAATATCATGATTTACTTCACAGGTGATACACACGGCGAAGAGGGCAGATTTTCTCCCGAAGCCATGCCGGGTGAATATGAGTTTACAGAAAAAGACGTGCTTATAGTCGCAGGCGATTTCGGCTATCTTTTTAAAGGTGATGCCACCGAAAGAATATTCTTAAGGTATCTTGAGGAAAAGCCTTATACGATCGCCTTCGTTGACGGTAATCACGAAAATTTCCCCTTGATTTACTCATATAGCCGGGAGACCCTGTGGGGCGGAAAAATACATAGGATCGGCAGAAATATCGTTCATCTTTGCCGCGGTCAGGTTTACGATATAGACGGCGTTAAGATATTCACAATGGGCGGCGCGTACAGTATAGACCGCTATATGAGGACCAAGGGATATTCCTATTGGGAAGAGGAGCTTCCTTCGCATAAGGAATACCGCGAGGCTTCGGAAAACCTTGATAGAGTCAATATGAAGGTCGACGTTATAGTAACTCACACCGCTCCGAGAACGCTTATTTATGAAATGGGATTTACCCCCGATCCGCACGACGCCGAGCTGACGGGATTTCTTGATTGGATAATGCACGAGGTCGATTATTCGCATTGGTTCTTCGGGCATTTTCACATTGAGCGCGATTTTGACGAAAAGCATCACGCGCTGTTTTATTCTGTAAGGAGCATAGAAGGAAATGTATAAAAGCATTGTAAAAAATGATGGAATTCCTCTCGTGTCCCATGCCGCGGAAGATTACGTTGAGGGAAGATCCTACGTTTCGCTGCCCGAAATAATGAAGGATCTCGATCTCTCCTACCCTATGGCAAAGGCGTTCATTGAAAAGCTCAGAGAGGAGAAGCTCGTCCGAGGCGAATTCGAAGGAATGAAGCTGAAGGTCAACCGTATCGTTACCTGCTCAAAATCGGTAGGGAAGACCGAGGCTCTTTGTATAAGAGCAAGAATGAGAATTAATGACGTAAGCCTGCTTAAGAGCTTTGTAAATCCCGCGATCGCTTCGATCCCCTATAAAAAGAGATACGCCCACCTTATGGAGCTTGGTCTTATAGTGGAAGACGACGGATTTCTTTATACAACGATCGATCAGCCCTCTGTGGACAGTATTTGCGGAATGAATCTTGACAGCGAGGAATGGTTTGAGGCGGTAGCGGCGCGCGAGATCGCCGCGGCAATAAGGTCGCGCGGAATCGATCCGAAGAGCGTTAATATAACCTTTATTCCCGAGAATATTATGAATCTTGCTGAAGATATTCTTGCCGAGGGGGAAGAGATATCTATTCCCGAATGGGACGGCGAATACCATATGGCAAAGTACGCCTTTATCGAAGCTTTCTTAAGAAAGACAGAGGAAGAGACTCTCGCCGCTTATCGAGAGAATGCGAAGCGCCAGCTTGAAGCGCTCGGTGAGCTTGGCTTGACCTCCGGTAAGGTCTACGATGCGGTCGAGCTTTGCTTGATCGAGATAATGGATCTTACGCTCGATAACATCAAGGAAATAAAGCGAATGA
The DNA here is from genome assembly GCA_017462605.1 of Clostridia bacterium. Classification (GTDB taxonomy): domain Bacteria; phylum Bacillota; class Clostridia; order Oscillospirales; family CAG-272; genus UBA1740. The sequence goes on from JAFTQV010000021.1 coordinate 15,034, forward strand.
TCGATGATGATTGATCATATTATAGTAAATTCGCTTCGTGGAACCCCTACATAAGCAGAAAGAGATAACAAATCGGATAGTAGCCGAAATGTTATCTCTTTTTTTGGTTTAATGAAATCTTCGTTTCGTTCGGATGAAATTAATTATCGAAAGGATCAGATGATATCTCCTCTTTTGCGCTGAATATACTCCTCGCGCATTTCCTTTTTGTGCTGGTTGTAATCGCGTAAGATAGAGGCATCCAGAATTCTCTTTATCGTAGGAGCGAGAATAATATTGAAGGCAAATTCAAGCACGAAGTTTATTCCTGCAAGAGCCGTGAACATATAAATAGCAACGTTCTGACTGCCTGCCCACTCTGATACGAGATCCATAAAGAACATAGAGCAGCCAACGAAGAATATACCCGTATTGATTATCGGAGCGATCGCAGCGGCGGCGAATATAGAGACCGTCCTGTTTCTGCGAAGAAATCTCGAAATATAGCCTGCCGCCAAGCCTGAGAGGATCCCCTTTAAGAGAACTATGAATATCGTTGCCGCAGGGTTGAAGGTGAAGAAGGGCTCGCCAGCTCCCGTCAGAAGAATAGTAACGCCGCCAACGAAGCCGAGCCAGGCTCCAACGAGCGGGTGGCAGCTCACAGCGCCTATTACCACAGGCACGAGAGTAAGCGTTATCGAGACAGGAAGAAAAGCGCTCGAAATGTTGCTGACAAACTGCAATATGACAACTAAAGCTGTCAAAATAGCGGTTAAAGTGAGTCTAAAAATTTTCCATCTTGGCATAATGATAACCTCTTTTATATTGATTTTAAGTTATAGCTTTCCGATGATCAAGGCATCTTTAAGTTCTATTTTATCAGTAGTGCCCGAGTCATTGACGTAGCGAAGAATATCTGAGAAGAAAAGCAGAGTATCTCCAACCTTGATATCGCTCTTGAAGGTATCAAAGCGAAAAGCGCCTGTTTTATCAAACGAGCCGTAAACGGTCATCGTATTGCCGCTCTCATCCTCGATTATCATATTTCCGTAAAAGTCGTTGCTAATAGACTTGACCTTGCCGCGGATGAAATACTTTTCCACCGTGGCTTCGTTTTTCTGAAGTCCGCTTCCAATGGAAAGAGCCTCGGCAACCGTCTTTTCGGTCTCGCAGTATATAAGCTCGGCGTGCTTAAGCTCGAGCGTTCCGTTGTAATTAAGGATAGGAGCATAGAGGATTACAGTGTCGCCAACATCGGGCTTACTCGCAAAGCTTCCGTAAAAGCTTCCCGATGAATCCTTTATACCGTAAATATAAAGCTCGCTTCCGTCATCGCCCTTTATATAAAGATTTCCGTACTCGGTATTGACGATGCGGTCTATCCTGCCGATGACGTAGTGCTTATCGGCGCTCTCGCTTCCGACGGGGATATTCTCTCCGATATCAAGCGCTTCCTTGACAGTCGTTATACCGTAGTAATAGCTGCTTTGCATAGGTGCGCTGTCTGTATTATCCGAGCCTTCGGTCGAGGGCGGGGGATAGGTCTTTCCAAGATGATCTGCAAGCAGATCTCTGGCATAAACTCCGGGTGTGTAAAAATCAATAACAGTAAGTCCGTTTGGCGCGTAATACGCGGAATAGGTGTCAACAATTATGTAGTAGGTCGCGCTGCTATCGATAGCTCCTTGGTTTGCCGCTCCGTATTCGCTGTATCCAACGAAGTAATTGGAATTTGAAGTATTAACAAATTGGCTCTTAAGCTTCGCTCCCGAAACCGAGCAAAGGGCAAGATCGTTGTCAAACGGAAAAATACCGTAGACGTTCTTGTAGTATACAGGACCTGCCTCAAGATCGTAGGGCGCTCTTGCGGAAAGATATCCGCCGCCAAGGAAGATATTGTAGTCGTCTCCCCACTTTTCGAGTCCCGCCTCAAGATAGAGGCTTGCGATGAGGCTTCGAAGCTCGCCGCTGCCCATCTTCGAGGGTATCTTTGCGATAAGCTCCTCGCCAATAGAGATCGTCTCTTCATACTTTTCGGCAAGCTCGCTGATAATAGGGTCATCGGGAAGATCAGCATACGCGCTCGTCTTGATCGTCTCAGCCTCGGCAAGCGTGCATTCACCCGTGACGATATTATAATTCATTTTGACGCTTGATATCGCAGTATTGTCTCCGCCTCCCTGGAGATGATATACTCCGTAGGTGTCCTTAAGAATGTATCTTTGGTGAGTGTGCGACTCAAAAACTATATCGACGTATCCGTCCGAGAGGGATGAATCGTAGTAGCTGCCGATCTTAGAGGGGGTAACGCTTGTCACGGCGTTCTGGCTTTGACCGTAGCCGTCGTGAAGCGAATAGATAATGACGTCCGCGCCCGCCTCTCTCAGTCTTTCGGACTCCGCCTTGACGAGGGAAGTAAGCTCGCTGCCGACCTTGAAGTAAACGTTTTTGCATTTGTCCGGTGATATCGAGGAATAGCAGTCGCCGATAGCACCGATAATACCTATCTCAAATCCGTTGCAGGCGACCATAACGGAAGGCTTGCAATAGTCCATGCGCTCGTTCGTCTCTCTGCTGTAAACGTTGATCGCAAGCAGAGGGAATTCGGCAAGCTCATCGTTGCTTCTGATATATTCGTCTCCCCAGTCGTATTCATGGTTGCCGAGTGTCATAGAGGTGAATCCAAGGTGATTCATCCAGTCGGTCATCATAAGTCCCTTAGTGAGGTTTGATTCATACGTGCCCTGCCACATATCGCCCGAGGAGAGAAGCAGGAAGTTTTCGCTTTCGGCTCTTTCGTTCTTTATGTAGGTCGTAAGCTCGTCCGCGCCTATGTGAGACTCATCGTCAAAAAGCTTGCCGTGAAGATCGTTTATGGCGATTATATCAAGCTCTGCATTGACCTTCTTATCGCAGCCGTCGCATTTGCCGTTGCTATCCGAATCGGTGTGCTTACAGCTGTCGGGTGTGACCGCTGAGTCGCCCGAGCCGTTACCGCCGTCATCGGTAGCGCCCTGATCACCTTGATCATTGCCCGAGTCAGTATCGGTATTCGGGGGTATAATGTCGGACGTGTCACATGCCGTAAGGGTAAGTGAGAGAATGATAAGGAATATTACGATCAGCTTTTTCATATCGCGAATAATCTCCTTTATCTATTGAGGAATTAGTTTTATTTTAATACAAAACATCAAAAAAGTCAATAATCAGGGGAGCAATTAAGTTAATTTGTACCGCTTTCTTTTGTTTCATCTTTGTAAGTCTTGACTTTACAAAGATTTTTAGCTATAATATTTTCGACTGCGAAAGCGGTCGGCGAGCAGCTAACAGGGTTTACATTGCGATTAAATCCGTCCAATCGTGGGTTCGATTCCCACCTTTTTCTTCGGAAAGAGTGGCGAAGGGGTCAAACGCGGCGGGAAGCATAATCCTGCGATCAAAGCTCGCTTTTTTCGTGAAACACAGTTTCACGAAAAGTTATGATTGCCCCAAGGGGCAAGTTATGAGTTATGATATGCTTCGCATAGTTATGATTGGCTTCGCCAAGTTTGAGGTTAGATGGGCAATCATATCATAACGTTTGCGCAGCAAATTCATAACGGTGAGCGAAGCGAGCCTCATAACTCTAAACTAAAACAAAAAGAGCAGATATACAAGTTTTTCGTCCTTCTTGAGTGTCTGCTTTTCCTACTTATAATAGGTGGGGATTAGCGTGATACTCTTAATGGAGTGTTGTCGCTAATCTATGATTGCCCAAAGGGCAAGTTATGAGTTATGATATGCTTCGCATAGTTATGATTGGCTTCGCCAAGTTTGAGGTTAGATGGGCAATCATATCATAACGTTTGCACAGCAAATTCATAACGGTGAGCGAAGCGAGCCTCATAACTCTAATATAAAATTAGCAGAAAATCTTATTTTTGTTGACTTTTCCATTTTTTTGTAATATAATATAATTGTCGCGAGAGCGGCAGCGAGCAGCTAACAGGATTTACTTTTCAGCGATCAGAAGCCGGGGGTCGTGGGTTCGAGTCCCACTCTTTTCTTCGGAAAAGGTAGCGCAGACGGTAGCGCACCGGAAAGCGAAAAATCCTGTGATCAAAGCTCGCTTTTTTTCGTGAAACTGTGTTTCACGAAAAGTTATGATTGCCCCAAGGGGCAAGTTATGAGTTATGATATGCTTCGCATAGTTATGATATGCTTCGCATAGTTATGATTGGCTTCGCCAAGTTATAGGTTAGTAGGGCAATCATATCATAACGTTTGCCGAGCAAGCATATAATCGCGAACAAAGCTCGCTTTTTTGCTTATTATTATTGACTTCTCTTCGATAACGTAGTATAATATAAATACCGTAGCTTACGCTGCGGCACGCGGTAGGCAGCTAATCGCATTTACTTTAACATGTTAAGGGTCCGGTTTTTGTGGGTTCAAGTCCCACTCGTCCGAATGGGCGGTGGCGAAATTGGAAGACGCGCCGGAAAAGTGTTAATGCGGTAATTAAAGCCTACCGTTTTTTATTTTTGAGAATTAAAAATTAAAAGTGAAAATTATAAAACCTCATTATTTAGTTTTTCATCGCTCGCGATAAGCCACAGGTCGTGGGTTCGAGACCCAACGTATATTTGTTTCGCTGAAACAGATAATTATTTTGATAATTACTTGATTTTATTATTTGAATGTTGTATAATAGATTCAACCGTAGCTATCAATGCTTACTTTGTTTGTGAAAATGAACAGTATTGAGATTCACGGTTCGGCGGGTAGCTAGGCGGATTTACTTCTAAAGTGGCTAAGCCGGAGGTCGTGGGTTCGAGTCCCACCGTTTCGCAGTTTTGCCTGCGTTGTACGTAGCTCAGTTGGTTAGAGCGTCGGCATTTTTTTATAATCCGTCAATTAAAGCCCGCCGTTTTTCTTTTTGAAAGGAGAAGGTTATGAAAGATTTTTTTAAGAATTATTTGTATGATAAGCAGATACTTGTCACAAAGAGAGAGGATGAAGCTCCATCATACGCATCGGCGGTCTATGCTATCGCAAGAAAGTTTGCCATTGCGATCACGAGCGGAGAAAAGTATGCTGATATCGATATCATGAAATACATCGCAGAGCGCGAGACCGTTTTCGTTGCCGATCCTTTTTACGTAGGGTTTCCCGAGTCTGTTAAAAAGCTTTCGAGGGAAGAGTACGTTTTAGATCAGCTTATTCATTACATAACTACCTATGGACTTGGCGATTTCAGAACGCCGGGTCACTCTATATTCGAGTCGGACATCAAGCGCGGACTTTTTGGTGAGCACGTTGATCCGAGGCTCTTTATCATTCTGACCGAGGAAGAGGCAGAGCTTGAGCTTAAGAAGATAGCCGAGTCTCTCGCTACCTCAACGCGCCCCCTTTCAATATCCCAGTTTGACTATCTTGCGGAGTATATAACGGAGTACGGCGCGCTTGATATCGAAATAAAATCCAAGAATACCTCGATCCGCTTGGCATCCCGCTTCCTTGATACCGATTACCTTAAGGATCTTAAGCTTTCCGATCTTCCCGCGCTCGTCAGCGTTGTGCAGTTCAATGCCAATGGCAGGGATAATATAAGAAAGCTCAGCCTTCCCAATAAGGCAAGAGTATTCGTCTCCAAATTCATCGATATGATGACGGAGAGCGGCAAAGTCGATATCAGAGCCTGCTATGAGAAGAAGCAAATAATAGCAGGTATACTTCACCATATCCATTATAAGCCTAAGTGCGAGGCTGCTATTGAGTTTGTCAATGCTATGCGTGGCAAGGGAAATCAGTCTGCCTGGTCGGATTTTGAGGCTAAAATGGCTGAGGGCGATATTATCGGTGCCGTTGATTCTCTCAAGAAGAGCAAGGGCTCTTCCGCTATACTCCGTAACCTCAACTATATCGTTTCGAGATGTAAGAGCGACGAGGAGATAGAGGCAGTCGTCAATTCTATTGAGACAAAGAACGTTCCGCTTCTTATTCAGCTCCTTCTGAGCTACGGCTCGTATAAGACCGCAAAGAGCAACAGAACGTTTAAGTTCTCGAGAAACCAAAGACTCATCAAGCACCTTGAGACCGATAAGGAAAAGAGCGAGAGAAAGTCAGATCTCAGCCGCGATACGGTCTATGCGCTCTCCAAGTTTATAAAGAAAAAGCTCGGCTCAGTCCTTTCAGGGCGTCTTGGCAAGGTCTTTATTGATCCCGATATGAAGAAGATCGCTCTCCCGATAGCCGAAAGCACCTCAATGGGCGGCGCGGGAACTCTGCCTCGCGGCTCGCGTATTCCGATCGATGCTATGAATAAAAAGCTCCGCGCCTTTGTTTACTGGTCTGAGGTCAATGACGTTGACCTTTCTGCTACCGCATTCGGCGGAATGGGCAGGCACATTGCCGATTTCTATTGGAGCACAATGTATGGCCATAATAATAACGGAATAGTATTTTCAGGAGATCAGACGTCAGGCGCTGAGGGCGGAAGCGAGTATTTTGATATCGAGATCAATGAGTTCAAGAAACATTACACCGATGCAAGATATCTTGTCTTTGCCGCAACCGTTTATTCGGGAATATTCTTCGATGCCTTCCCCTGCCGCGCGGGATATATGATCCGCGATATAGAGGATAGCGGAGAGGTCTTCGAGCCCAAGACGGTAAAATCAAGCTTTGATATCAGCGCTGAAAGCACCAACTGCTATCTTTTCGCTCTTGACCTTAAGGAAAGCGAGTTTATCTGGCTCAATATCGTTGATAAGTCTGAAAGAATAGTTGCTTGCACTGATGATTTTTCATATCTGCTTACTTATTTCAAGGCATCCAAGCTTATAAATATGTATGATTTCTTCTCCATGCTTTCGACGAGCCTTGTCAAGGATCCTAAGAATGCAGACGTCATCGTTTCCGATAAGGCAGAGCATCAGCTTGAAGGATACGAGATCATAAGAAGCACCGATACAGAAAAGATAATGGGCTTCATCGGCTAAATCTTAAGATTTTAAAATTTCGTTTAAAGGTGTCAAATATGCTTAAATACACCAAGCTTGTCATCCGTGATACAGTTGATGACGTAAAGCTGCTATATAAAACTGTTACCATAGCCACGCAGGTGATATATATTGCCTATCTCGTAGCCGCCTTGATCATTCCGCTCGGCTATCCGATAGCCAACGCCTGCCTTCTGCCGCTATCGCTCGGATATTTTATCTTCTACCTCGTTTCACTCTATTCCGAGCGCGTGAAGAAAAATAAAACGGCAAAAAAGAAGGTGAAGAATTACTATACCTTCCTTAAGAATATTATTCAGGTATTCGTCATCTCCGCATCCGTCTACGATATAATAGTATCCGAGGACGGAAAGTACATATCGGTCAAAATGCTCTTGACGGCGCTTATGATCGTAATGTTTATCCTTCAGATATCGCTCCAGGTCGTTACCAAGGTCGTGGAGAAGAGATTTCAGCTTTTCGCCGAAGCTCTCAAGGCAGACCTCGAGTTTATAACCAAGCCGATCTCAGAGGGCAAGAATATCGCAAGGATAATCAAGGGCGAGGATCCAATTAAAAAAGATGCTCCGAGCGAAACGCGTCTTAAGCTCGAGAAGCTTTATTCCATTGATACCCCCGAGGAGAAAGCCGAGAGGGAAGTCAAGGCGGATGCTTCGTACGAAATGCAGAAGAAGATCGCCTCGCGCGTCAGGACACTTAAAAGCTTCCTCTCCCCAAAGAAAAAAAGCGGGGAAGAGGATGCCCCCGCAGATAATGGCAATACCGACTCAGAGCAGAACGGCAAAAAGCCTGCGATGAAGCCATAAATAGTATCATCAATAATCTAATATAAAAAGCAAACCGCAAGACAAAAGTCTTCGCTCCGATAGGCAGCGAGGATATCAGAGTCTTGCGGTTTGCTTTTTTAATTATTTGTAAAAAATACACAAATTCGTACTACAATCTTCTACATTCGTCATACTTGACAAAAAGGACGGGGGGGGGTATAATATTTGTAGATATTTACTATTTTTGGCGCGTGTATACCTTTCCGGACATACGCGCGAATAGTTATTTATCCATAATCTTAAGCTTAAATAATTTGTAAAGGAGAAACAAATGAAAACAAGAAAGATTTTGACCTTCCTTCTTTGCCTCGTTTTGCTTCTTACATCCGTTGCCGTAATCGCATCGGCGCAGGGTGCAACGGCAACTGTAAGCAATGGGGAAACAACTAATTCAGACGGAACGGTTTCCATTGGCGGATATCCCGATGCTAAGTTGGCATCCACGTACGCCTCGAAGGATGCCTATCCTTTCGCCGTAATTAAGTACAAAAACGGTGCTTATAACTCGACTCAGGGCGGCGTATCTATGGGTTCAGCATTTAATATCGCTAAGACTTGGAACTCTAAAAACACCCCCAGCGGCGACAGTTTTACCGGAGATATTTATACCGCAACGATTGTAATGCGCAAAAATTACACTACGAATAAGAATACCGCAACACCCTCATCGGGCTCAACAACCGCTCCCGGTGATAAGTTCGATAACTATGCTCAGAACGAGGGCCTGATAACTCTTGACCTTAACGGCTATACCTTGACCCAGCATAAGGATACTTCGGGTCTCTTTTATCAGGTAACTACCAAAGGCTCAAGCACTCAGGGATACATATTCTCTTCTGAATATACTATCAAAAACGGAAATATCGCGATAAACACTAACCCCGTATTCTTCGGTAATATGTGGAACAACGTTTCAGGTGTTGAGGGGTACAGTATGGCTGATAAGCACTTTACTTGGAACTTCGATAACGTTACCTTCAAGTATACAAACAGCGCGACCGAAACGAGTATGCTTATGGGCTATACCTCACCGCAATTACCGACTTCTGCACCCCCTGTTGTTCCTGCTCCGTTTTATTTTAACTACACAGATTGTACCTTTGACCTTACAAATGCTCCTGAGGGAACTATAACACTCTTCAATGCGGCTCCCGGCTCGGCATCCGATAATTCTTATTGGCTCAAGATCACAACCACGGTAACGGGCTGCGAGATAGTTGCTCCTGCAAGCCAGATGTCAAAGCTTAAGCTTTATTCTGTAGAAAGTGTCAACGGCTCATCCGTCAACTTCGCAGCGGATGATAACGGCGACGTTCTTACCTTGAAATTACCCGAGGGCGAGGTTCCCGCTGCTCCTACCTCGTTAACATACGTAACGATTGACGGCAAGCAGCTCTATTGGCATAACGTTGATGGCGAGTACGTTCTTACCGAGTGTACTGCGGCAGGAGATGACCACGTCGTATGCTCCTGCGGCTTGACTACCGGCGACTGCGTAGACGAAAACACGGACAACGTTTGCGATCTTTGCGGCGCTGAAAAGATCGGCGGCACTTGGCTCGCTGACGAGAATGCAAACGCTTATCCCTTCGTAGTTCTCAAAGCAGACGGTACGTACAACAGCATGCATAATACTTGGAAGACCGCGGTTGTAGAAGCTGCAACGATAAACGGCTCTACTATCCTTATGCGCGCGGATTATGCAACCTCAGCTGCTGATGCAAGCACGAATCTTAGAGCATACAGCGGCGCGTTTACCGTGGATCTCAACGGTCATACTATCACAAGAGGCTATAACGGCTCGTATCTCTTCGATAACTGGTGGGATGCCGGAACAACTGCCGATGAAGTTACAGTTACCTTTAAGAACGGTACGTTAAATGCGGAGAAATGGCTTATTTGCTTAAGCGGTAGCTCGGCGATAGCTAATGCAAAGAAAGCAAATTTTGTATTTAATAACGTTGTATTTAAGCTTCCGAATACCGATCAGGCAAACGGATGGGTATTCGTTGTACACAACCAGGCATATAATAAGGATATAACCGCGGATATCACCTTCACGGATTGCACCTTTGATAACACGGGTATGAAATCCTCCTTGGCTTTGAGCGCAGCACCTGCTCTTAAGCTTGACGTTAAGAATTTGAGCGGTACTGACTACGTTAAGGTTAACGTTACTTTCAACGGCGGAGAAATCATTGCGAATAGATTCGAAACGAATGCTCTTTATCAGGAGCACTCGGACGACGTTATAACCTTCGCTAAGGGAACTGACGATAGCTATATGACGCTCACGATGCCAAACGGCAAATCTCCCGCGACTCCTGCTGCGGCAGATTTCTACACGGTAAACGGTGAGTCCGTATACTTCCACGCATCCACCGTCGGCGAGACGGAAACTACATATACGCTTTCTGCTTGCGCAGCAGTCTCGGGATCTCATAACTGCTCCTGCGGAGTTGTAATGTCCACCTGCGCTGATAACACAAGCGACCACAATTGCGACGTCTGCGGAGAAGCTCTCACAGAGTGCGTTGACGAGGATAAGAATCACGCCTGCGATATTTGCGGAGCTGAGACCGCTTGCGCAGATGATGACAACGACCACAAATGCGATATTTGCGGAGAAACCGTTTGCGAAGATGAAAACAATGACCACAAGTGCGATATCTGCGAAGCTATTCTCACAGTATGTGTTGACGAAGATAAGGATCACAACTGCGATATTTGTAAAGCGGTGCTTTCCGAGTGCGCTGATGCAAATAAAGACGAGATCTGCGACCACTGCGGATACGTTATGAATACCTACGGTATAAAGAATATTCCTTCAGAATATGCATCTACCTCAACCTATCCCTTCTTCGTGCTTAAGCTCGAAAACGGTGTTTATACCTTCGTGAGTGCTTGCCAGAACTTCTACGGACATCAGAATAGTTCAAGCGCTATGGGGCAGGCAATATACGGCATTCTCAGAGATGCGAATAAGTACGATATTGAAACCGGCAAGTACGTTCCTGAGAAAACCGACGGCTCAGTAGCTACCGTTGTTATAGTGATGAGAAGAAATTACGAGCTTAAAATGACTAAAAAGTCGGTAAAACTTGATGGAGCAGAGTATTTTGATAATATGGCTCATATGCAGGGAACTACCGTTCTTGATCTTGGCGGATTTACATTAACCGAGGGAGAAGACTCGGTTGCTTCCATGATTACAGTAACCATTAAGGGCTGGACTGCGAGTGACAATAAAGATCAGGTTTATACATTCCCCTCAACCCTTACCTTTAAAAACGGAAGAATAGAGGCTCGCAAATATGCGGTTGCAACCATCGGCACCAACGACAACGTAGAAAGTAACGATGGCTGGTATATTAAAAACTCCGCATATACGCTTAACTTTGACGGCATTACCTTCGGTCTTGCTCCGAAAGCTGAAACGGCGCAGCTCGTTTATGCGAATGGCGGCACAACCAATAATAACGACGGCATTGCAAAGGTTAACGTAAATATAACCAACTGCGAATTTGATCTTAATACGAACGCGAATACATCGGCAATAAAGATCGTGAACAACGATACCACCGATAAGGACGTTGACTGCGACGTTGTTATCGAGGGCTGCAATATCACCTCATCTGACATGTCAAATGTTACGGTTTATACCGCAAGCGAGACCAACGGCTCAAGCACAACCGTTAAGAAGAACGAAAGCGGTAGCTACATCACTCTTACAATGCCTAAGGGCTCCGTTGCTCCTGCAACAACTAATACCGTTGTTATAGACGACGGAACAACCTGCGCATTCATTAAGAGCGGAGAAGGAGAAGAAACGGTTATTTACTCTCTCGTTCCCGCATCTGCAACCGAAGACTTCACTCCTAAGGCAAATATCACCCTTTATTCCGACCTTATCTTCAATATTTACGTTCCTAAGAACGTTAAGAATATCACGGCTATGACACTTAACGGCGCTGCTCTTGAGCTTTCGACCCTCACGGTTGATGAGAACGGTTATTACGTGATAGCGCAGCCTCTTAAGTCCTACGAAGCAGCTAAGACTCTTACTCTTCAGGTAACTATTGATGTAAACGGAACTACCCTTCGCGGAAGCTTCACCTTCTCGATTCCCGATTATGCTAAGGCAATTATCGGAAACGAGAACGCAACGGCAGCGGAGAAGACCCTCGTTGCAGACGTTCTCGCTTATATCAAGAGCGCTTACAATTACTTCGCTAATATAGAGAACCCCCTCGTTACCGAGGAAGAGCTTGCAGCGGCAAATGCAGCGATAGGAGAGGTCAGCGGAACGAGTACGTTTAATAAGGAAACGGTTTTGAATTCTTATGCGGTCAGCGTAATGAATCTTGATGGTATCACCGGCGTGACCTTCAATCTCGGATCTACTCCTTCTCTTCTGCTCACCTTTGATGGAACCGTTACCGCTGATGATTTCACGTATTCTATAAACGGAGTAGAGCTTGACTATACTACCGATGATGATAGAACGTACGTTCAGATTACCGGCTTTGCTTACCTTATGAACGAAACTATAACCGTTACTCGAAAGGTCGCTGATGAAGGTGAGGTAACCACCGGAGATATCAATCTCGCGGCTTACTACCGTCAGTCAAGCAATAACGGCGCAACCAGCGCTGAGAACAGCATTCTCGTTGATATCGTTGAGAAGTTCTACAACTATTGCACAAGCGCAAAGGCATACAGAAATTCTGTTATGAACCCTGATGCAAATGCGTAAAGGAGGAAAGAATTATGGAAATTAAGAATTACGTTTCTCCCGAGATGTCTATTGAAGTAATGGACAATACGGATATAATCACAACCTCTGATCCCACTGTGGGAATTACTACCTCAACAGTAGAGTCAGGATCAGGCTCTTGGGAAGTTCTTTCCTGAGGTTTTGATCGAGCAATAACAAAGATTTAATTAAATAATACCTAAGAGGCTGAGTCATTCGCTTAATATAAGCTTTTGACTCAGCCTTTTCTTGCCGAGTGCGAAGGAAAGCCTTCCTCCGAGAGGAAGGTGGCATTTTCGGAAGAAAATGACGGAAGGAGCCTGCGATAGCATTCGTTATCTCGAAGTAGCGGCTTCAAAAAGAAGACTGCACGCACTCTCCTTCAGTCTCGCTTCGCTCGCCAGCTTCCTCCCGGAGGAAGCCTTTACGCAAGGCTCGCTGCGCTTGAGATGAATTGCGCAAGCGCATGAATTGACACGCTGTGTCATGAATTGAAAGCAAGATTTCATGAATTGCCCTTCGGGCATTAAATGTCACCTTCGGTTAGTCGATATATTCACTTTCGCAAATGCCTTCACGAAAGA
>JAFTQV010000022.1 GCA_017462605.1 Clostridia bacterium
ACGGCTGATCTGAACGAAGGGAGCCAGGTGAGCAAGGCTTATGCTCTGACCGCCGTACTGGTTGGATGCAACCTGCGCTATGATCTGGGTAGCGATATTGCAGGCGGTGGAGAAGCTATGAGGCTTCTCTATCATAGTTCCGCTGATGACCGTTCCGTTCTCGAGCATATCCTCGAGGTTGACGAGGTCGCAGTTGTGCATATGCTGAGCGAAGTAATCCGAGTCGTGGAAGTGGATAAGTCCTTCCTCGTGAGCCTTGACTATATCCTCGGGAAGAAGTATTCTTCTCGTAATGTCCTTAGAGATCTCGCCCGCCATATAGTCGCGCTGAACGCTGTTGACGGTGGGATTCTTATTGGAGTTCTCCTGCTTTACCTCTTCGTTATTACATTCTATCAAGGAAAGGATCTGATCATCCGTTGTGTTGGTACGGCGGATAAGCGCTCTCTTGAAGCGATAGGTGATATACGCCTTTGCAAGGATGAAGGCGCCCGAGCGCATAAGCTCGTTCTCAACCATATCCTGAACTTCCTCAACGCTGACCGCTCTCGCGAGCCTTTCGCAGCGGGACTCGATCGTGGAAGCGATCTTATTTATCTTTCCTTTTGTTATTCTTTCGTCCTCGTCTACCGCCTCGTTTGCCTTCAAAATAGCGGCGGCGATCTTCTCACGGTCGAATATTTCTTCCGATCCGTTTCTCTTGATCAGTTTCATTTCAGTCTCCTTGTTTTTATCGTTAATGATCTTGTAATTTTAATAAGGAAATAAATGCCAAACTTCTCTAAATAAGAGAAAAAGTCCCTGCATCGGGGCGATACAGAAGCTCTTTTTTAACGGTATTTTTTTCCTTTTGTAAAGTCTTCTTGACACGGCGCGTTTTCAAGCGGAAATCGCCTGCCCAAGAAGAGGGTGTTGTGATACCTATTATACCATATCTTGTGATTTTGTCAAGGGGTAAACACAAGATATTGATTTTTTTGCAAACTCGGCAATTTCTGCAATACCCTTATTTTTGCACCAAAAATACTCCTCTTTTTCGGCACTTTTAACACCTCCCCGGGTGAGCGGCAGGTTATTTCACGGCAGTTTGCCGAGCCTTGCTCCGCAGCCTTCGTCATTTTCGCCAAAAATCGATATAAATTTTCTAAATCCTTTTTTAAAAGTCATTTTTTTAACAATCAAAACGACTGTTTTTTGCCCGTTTTTTGATGACTTATTGACAAGCATAACTCCTTGTGATATAGTATTAGCGAAAAAATCTTAAAGAGGCAAAAAAATGGCTTTCTCTGAATTTTTGAATTCGACCGTCGGCATCGTGACCGTTCAGATAATCGGCTTTATCGCTATGTCCTTCGGAATATATTCATTCCAGCTGAAGCGGCGATCATCGATCATAATAGCCCAGTCTGTCCCAAGCGTGATCTGGACTCTGCAGCTCAGCCTGCTCGGAGCTTACACCGGCGCCGCGCAAAACGCGATCTCGGTCTTCCGCGGAATTTTGCTTGCGAATAAGGATAAGCGGGCGTGGATATCCTCTCGCATAACCCTTTTCGCTATTATGATACCATACGTGATCTGCGGCGTGATAACCTTCCGGATTGAAGGCGCGTGGGCTCTCGCCCCAACGGCTGCAAGCCTCATCCAATCGGTAGCGCTCTTCTCGGATAACAAGACGTATCTCAGGGCAATGTCTATCGCTGTATCCGCGCTTTGGCTTTCTTATAATATAAGGGTCGCATCGATCGCGGGAATAATCTGCGAGACCTTTGTCATCACCTCTATAATCATATCGCTTTTCAGATACCGCAAAAAGGGCGAAGAAAAGGAAAGCAAGGATACCGAGGTATCCGAGGCTGATATTTAGCGTGTTATCCTTAACGGGGAACACGCTAAAACTATGATTGCCCTTACGGGCAAGTTATGAGTTATGAGACACTTCGTATCGTTATGATTGGCTATAGGTTATATGGGCAATCATATCATAACGCTTGCTGTGCAAGCCTATAACGGGGAGCACAAGCGAGCCTTATAACTCATAACTAAAAATAGCTTCTGTGTCCACGGAAGCAGTGCTTGCCAAGAAAAATGTGCTGAGTCATTAAGAATTCAGCACTTTTTTCGTTTTTTGGAGCATTTTCGCGTATATGTAGCAATATCGTAGCAATATTTATTTTTATTTTATTAATATTTAGTTAATATATTGACTTTACGAAAAAAGGGTGCTATAATGGGATATCGTTTTATTTTATATTATTATATATTTTAGGAGATAAAGCATGCTTTTTTGGTATTTGATTTTAGGCTTGGGAATACTTCTTTTTGCCTTCTCGGTGATATTCATATTACCTAAGATGTTTTTGCAGAACAGATATACTATCAGAGAGCCTAAGGACAGAGGCATTAAAAAATATAAATTCAGCGAATCCGATTACGCCGTGGTGTACGAGCCCTCGCTCTTTGCAAGGCGCTACGTTAAGCAGTACGTGCTTGCCAAGAGAAGCGGCGAAAAAACGATCAAATGCATGCTTGATCCGAGCGTTATTTACATAGACTTCGATATAGTGCTTTTCGACTCCGAGGGCAAGGCGTTTCTCGTTATCAACTCTAATGACGTTATCGGAGACGGCGGATACACGGACGAGATGAAGCTTCCGCCCGAGACGTCATACGTCACTATCCTCGTCAATAAGGTCAACGAAAAGACCTTCCGAAGCGAAAAGAGCGTCAATATAGGGCTCGGCAGAATATTCGGATTCGGAATATGCAACGTTATACTTTCGATCGGAGCATCGATCGCATTCCTTTACTCATTATCGAATATATTCGGCGGAGTTTTCAGGGAGAGCTTCCCCGAAGAAATGATAAGCTCGGGGCTTGCGTTTTTAGTTCCCGCCGCGATCAGCGCGGTATGCACGCTTATCGCATCTATTATATTAATTCTTAAAAACAAGAAAAGGTGATCCAAATGGCTGAAAAAATCATATCAAAAGGATCGTATCCTCATCCTTCGATACCGAATTTCGTCTCGGCGAAGCAGTATATGGTCATAAAGCAGGATGGCAAAAGGCAGCTCTTTTTGCGCTTTGAAAATCCGCGCGGCGAGGCGGCAGAGTCGATCTCCTTCACCGTCAACCGCTATAATACCTTGGGCGAGCTTATCGGATCGACAGACGTTTTCTCCGAGAAGCTCAAGGCACGCGCGCACTCCGCATTTACTGTCAACAGCCCTGTTGATATGGAAGACGATGCCGCCGATTTCAAGGTAGTCATCCATTCTGTAAGGTACGGCGATTATCTCTACGTTACCCATAACGACGAGGTCGAGACCGTCTATGATAAAAGGGTTGAAAAAAGAAGCGCGAACGATAGGATCCCATATCTTGAAAAGCTTGGCGGCGCTTCCCATAAGGAGTCTAAGAAAACCCTCAACGCCCCGGGATTTTTTATAACGCTCGCCGTTATTATTATGGTGCTTTTCTCTGCCGCGATCGGCGGTTGGCTCTATTATTACACCTCGACCGAGACCGTCTTTAAGCTCGATCAGGTCGAATACACCTTCGCCACCGAAGACCGCGAAGCAGGTCCTATAAATATAATCGGATACAAGGGAAATGCCTCGAATCTTATAATCCCGAAGGAGATAGAGGGGCACACGGTCGCTTCCGTTGCAAGAAGATCCTTCTCCGACTCCACAGTCAGAACTCTCTCCTTTGAAGGCACAGTCGATATTGAGAACAATGCCTTTGACGGCTGCAGCACCATTGAATCCATCACCATAGCCGGAGCAGGAAAGATCTCTTCGAGAGCCTTTAAGAACTGCACCAGCCTTCGAAGCATTACGGTATCAAGCGGACTTACCGAGCTTGGCGAAAAGGCATTCTATAACTGCTATCTGCTCCAAGAGGTATCTCTTCCCGATACCTTGACCAAGATCGGCACATCGGCATTCTACGGCTGCGAAAATCTCAGATCGATCACGATTCCCGAGAGCGTAAGCGTGATAGGAGAATCCATTCTCAATAAATGCACCGCTGTTGAATCGCTTGAGGTACCCTTCATAGGAGCTTCCGAGGACGAGCCTTATGCTCTTTCTTATTTCTTCGGAGGATATACTCCTTCAACTCTAAAGAATTTAACCGTCACGAACACTTCGGACGTAAGGAACGAAATGTTCATCAATGAATACACTCTTGAATCTGTTTCTTTCAAGAAGCAGATCACGTCTATCGGAGCCCTTGCTTTTTCGGGATGCTACAATCTTCGCAGCTTTGATATTCCCGAATCCTGCGAATTCATCGGTGAGGCTGCCTTCAGCAGCTGCCAGTCGCTTGAATCCATAACTATCCCGAGCAAGGTAAAGACGCTTGAGCCCGAGATCTTCAAGGAATGCTATAATCTCAGGTCGGTAACTCTTCACGACTCCTTGGAGTCGATAGGCGATCGAGTATTTATGGGATGCTCCAATCTCGAAGAGCTGAATGTACCCGTATCCGCCTTATCCCTCGGTCGTGATTTCATCTACGGATGCACAGGCTTAAAAAGACTTACTCTGCCCTTTCTCGGCATAGATGCGAGCTGGGTCATGACCTTAAGCGAGATCATCGGTTCTACGTACTCCTCGCTTGAAGAGCTTGCGGTGCTTTCGGGAGAGGCTCTTCCCGCCTATGCGTTCAGCGATTTTCCTTATCTTCGCAAGGTGGCTCTTCCCGGTGAGCTTGCAGTCATCGGAGACTTTGCATTCTCAAACTGCCCGGCTCTTTGCGAGATAACGATCCCCGACTCGGTTTCCGCGATAGGAAGCGACGCATTTTCGAGCTGCTCGGCGCTTACCTCTATCGTAATCCCTCTCGGAGTTACCGAAATAAAGCCCTATACCTTCTCGGGCTGCTCTTCTCTTGAAGAGGTCACCCTTCATAACGAGATAGCGGTGATCGGCGAGAGCGCGTTTTACGGCTGCTCCTCTCTCAGAGGCGCAAACCTTCAGAACGCAATGACCGAGATAGAGGTGGGAGTATTCTCGGGCTGCTCCTCACTTACCTCGCTTACTCTTTCCAACAACATACTCTCCATAGGAAACTCTGCATTTTACGGCTGCTCGGCGCTCAGCGGAATTACTCTGCCCACAAAGCTGCGCAGAATAGGAGACGAAGCGTTTGCGGAATGCTATGCTCTTTCCGAGATCGATATTCCTAATACGGTAACCAACATTGGATCAAGAGCCTTTTCGGGCTGCTCCTCGCTTACCGAGGCAGAGATCGGCAGCGGTGTGCTATACTGCGACTCGTCCGTTTTTTCGGGATGCGCGGCGCTCGAAAGCTTTACAGCCCCCTTCCCCACAAAATTCGATAGATTCTCTAATTTCGCCTACTATTTCTCGGGCTCGGGAAGCAATGATAGCGTACCCGCATCATTAAAATACGTAACCGTAACGGGTACTGAAGCCATTCCGGACAACGCATTTTACGGCTGCGCGGGTATCGCCGGCATAGCTCTGCCCGAAAATCTTAAGACCATAGGAAGCTTTGCTTTCGGAGATTGCTCCTCGCTTGCATCTCTCGTGATTCCCGACTCGGTATCGAGCATGGGTGTCGGTATGCTTTACGGCGCTACCTCTATTGAAGAGATCACTCTTCCCTACGCAGGCTTTGATTCAGAGGCAAGCACCGAAAGCAAAAGCTTCAAGCAATTCTTTGATAACTACGGCACCAAGGCTATCTCTGATAAGCTCAGAAAGATAGAGCTTACGAAGGCGCAGCTGATCCCCGATAACGCCTTTGACGGTATGGAAGCTCTCGAGAGCATCGTTATACCCACGACTGTCAAGACCATTGGCGAATATGCATTCAACGGATGCCGCGCTCTTGAACGAATCGATCTTCCCTCAGAGCTTACCTCAATAGGATACGGCGCTTTTTCAAACTGCTACAGGCTTTACGAAATAGTCAACTCTTCGTCCATTACAAATTTCTATGGCACTCACATATCGGATTACGCCTTAAGAATATACGGTGAGGGTGAAAATCCCGAGGATTACAAGGTAAATTCGGGCGACTATACCTTCCTGCTCGCTAACGATTCAAGCTGGTATCTTATAGATTACGATCCATCGGCAGCCGAGCATATCCTTCCCGAAAGCTTCGCTTACGGCGGCGAGGTGATAACCTCGTATATCATACCCAAGAATCTTTTCTATCGCAACCGCTTTATAACCTCGCTTGATATACCTGCCGCGGTCAAATCGATAAGCACCTTCTCATTCGCATATTGCTACTCTCTTGAGAGCATTACGTTCGCTGAGTACGGAAATCTCGGTAATATTGACAGCTATGCATTTTACAGCACGTCCGCAAAGGTACTTCGCTTCCCGGCAAGCCTTGCCGCAATAAGCTCATCCGCATTCGCGGAATGCTCCTACCTTGAATCGGTCACCGTGCGCGAGGGTCTGACCGAGATCGGATACGGCGCGTTTGAAAACTGCGGCATGCTCTACGAGGTATACAACCTCTCGCCGCTTAATATCACTCTCGAATCCGAGGATCACGGAATGATCGCAAAAAATGCGATAATCATTCACACGAATAGATACGCAGATCCTCTTCACGACGTTGAGGTAGACGGCTACGTTTTCAAAAACAGCGGATTCTTCTGGTTTTTATACAGAGTAGCCGACGGAAACTATAATACTTCCATAACCCTCGGCAATTTCACGCACGGCGGCGTCACTATCTCGTCGTACGAGATACTCAAGGGCGCATTCTCGGGCAACTACAATATTGAAAGCGTTGCGATAGGCAATGCCGTCAAAAGAATAAGACAAGGCGCCTTCGAGAACTGCGGCAACCTCAAGACCGTTACGATAAGCCCGCTCTCCTCGATAAAAGAGATACCCGATTACGCATTCTACGACTGCTACTCATTGACAAGCATAAGCATTCCTTCGGGCGTTGAGAGAATAGGAAGATTTGCGTTTTACAGCAATAGCTCTTTATCCGATATCTCTCTTCCCGATAGTCTTACCGAGATCGGCGTGCAGGCATTCTCATACTGCCGTTCGATAAAGACGATTACCCTTCCCGCATCTCTTACCGAGATCGGCACCGAGGCATTTTACGAATGCACTCATCTTTATGACGTTACCAACTCTTCTGAGCTTGGCATTTCGGCGGCAAGCTCTTCCTACGGCTGGGTCGGATACTACGCTCTTGCGGTACATCCCGCATCCTCGCCGCTCGAGAAGAAGACGGTAAGCTCGGCGACGGCGACCGCTGAATTTGCGAAGCACGACGGAAAATGGTATCTCATTTCGGTAATACCCGATGCAAATTCGAGCGTGGTTGAGATCCCCGCTCTCACGGAGAGCGGAGCGCCGAGGAGCTATACCGTATTCGGCAGAGCTTTTCAGGATCTCGGATACAGCTTCTCATATCTCGTTCTTCCCGAAACCATAGAGAGCATTCAGCCGCTCGCGGTGAACACTCTCGGCTTATATTCCGTGTATTTTAAAGGAAGCGCCGAGAAATTCAATTCGATTTGCAACGGCTCGTATTATTACGGCTACGTATGCTATTATTCCGAGTGCATTCACGAGTACGGATACTGGAATTACGATATAAACGGCAATATTACTGTCGATCATACCGTCCTCGATGAGGTAACAGTCAAAGAACCCACCTGCCTCGAGGTTGGCGAAGGCAAGCAGGTATGCCCGATCTGCAAAAAAGAATGGGGCTACGAGATTCCCCTTGCTCCTCACGATTATAAAGATAATAAATGCGTGACGTGCGGCAAAGAGGTAGTGATAGTTACGTCTGAAAATATATCCACCTTGGATTATATCAAAAATGATTCCGAAAATCCCTTCAGTATAGACAAAAACGGACTGATAACCTCAACCAATAAAGAGGACAGCTCTTCGGCATCCTTTACCGTAACCGCCACCGAGAACCTGCTTCTGACCTTCAGCTGCTACACCTCCTGCGAAACCACCTACGACTGCCTGACGATCGTGAAAAACGGATCGATCATTTATACCCTCTCCGGAAATACAGAGCCGCAGAGCTACGAGGTATATCTTGATGCGGGCGATACTCTCACGTTTACTTATACAAAGGACGGCAGCATGTCGGAAGGAAACGACTGCGCTTATATTGACGAGCTGAAGATCAGCAAAGAATGATTTTACCGAAAAATCACGATCGGAGATCGAAATGTTAAAACACAAAAGTATTTTAGATAAGCTTTCTGCTTCGCAAAAAATATCACTTATAACCGATATTGCCTGCCTTGCGGATCCCGAATACAGAGAGGTCGGCATTCCCCACGTTGAGATAGCGGATCTTACTGAGCTTTTCGCTAAGGACAGAGATGGGCTCTCATCGACGCTGCTTTCGAGATCTTGGGATACCAAGCTTATTACCGATGTCACGGAAAAGGTGCTTATGCGCTATGGCAAAAGCGCCAACGTAATAATAGCGCCTGCGCCCAAAATAGACTTTTCCGGAGCAAATACCTGCGTATTATCCGAGGATCCCCACCTTGCCTCAAAGCTGGCAGTCGCATTCATTTCGGCTATACGCAACACCGGCAAAAGCGCGATAATTCCCGACTTTTATCTCGGTAATAATGAGCTTGCGGCTTTCGATAAAAAGATCGACGCAAGACTGCTTAATGAATTTTTTATCACGCCATTCGCTCGCGCGGCAAAGTCAGGCGAGGCAGCGGCGGTCATAGGCTCTTTATCGAAGATCAGCGAAGAATACGGCGACCTGAATGCAGATCTTATCCGCAAAAAGAATAAATATTTTGATAAAAGCATCCCTGTTCTCATCCGCACCCGCTCTTACGACGAGACTCTTGCCGCTATCGGCGAGGAATGCATACTTATAGAGGGCATCAGAGCCGCCGTTGAAAACGCATACGGTAACTATCTTACCATGAAGGCTTCCGTTGAAAAAGGAGAGGCTTCGATGATAAGCCTCGAGGAAGCTTTAAATTGCAGAACCGCTATAAATGATGATATGATCAACACCGCGGCAGAAAGAGTAATTGATTTTGCCTTCGCTGTCGGAAGCATAGAGGAGCCTGTGGCTGAGCCCGAGCCTGTGGCTGAGCCTGAGCCTGTGGCTGAGCCCGAGCCTGTGGCAGAGCCTGAGCCTGCGGCTGAGCCTGAGCCTGTGGCAGAGCCCGAACCTGCGGCTGAGCCCGAACCTGCGGCTGAGCCCGAGCCTGTGGCAGAGCCTGAGCCTGTGGCAGAGCCCGAACCTGTGGCAGAGCCTGAGCCTGTGGCAGAGCCCGAACCTGCAGACGACTTTGATCTCGAGGCTTTTGCGGAGCTGAAAAGGACCGCGATCGAAAGATCGACCGTTATTATTAAGAATGAAGGCGGCGTGCTTCCCGTTAAGAAGGGCGCGCGGTTTGCCATTATAGGAGATGCCGCATTTTCCGAGGGCAGCGAGACTTCTTTTGCAGAGTTGTTTTCGCAAATGCTCGGTTACGAAGGCTTAGTCGGATACGCAAGAGGCTACGAGCTTAACGAGGACAGAAGCGACGAGCTTATTCCCAAGGCTCTTGATCTGGCGAGATCCGCCGATAAGGTATTCGTTTTCCTTAATTCCGATGCAGGCAACCGACATTCATACGTAAGCAGATCTCTTCCCGCAAACCAGATCGCCCTGCTTGAAGCGCTCTCCCCCGAGAAGAAAAAGATCATAGCGATCCTTTCTGGCGATAAGGCTGTCAGCGTGGGATTTGACAAATACGTAAGCGGTGTGGTATTAGCCCCCGCAAGCGGAGAATGCTCTGCAATGGCGCTTGCGAATATCGTATCGGCAAGAGCATCTGCCGGCGGTAAGCTTACGCTGACCTACTATCACGATACCGACAAGGTATTTGACACTCAGAAATATTACAGAAGAAGCGGCAGAAATAAAACAGGACCGTTTATAGGCTACAGATATTACAATACTCAGGAAATAGATACCGAATATCCTTTCGGCTACGGAATTTCATATTCAAAATTCGAATACTCGAATATAAGATTGATCGGCAAGAATATTGCCTTTGACGTGAAAAATACGGGAAAGGCTCCTGCAGTTGAGATCGCCGAGCTTTACGTTGGCAAAAGCGATTCAAAGCTTTTAAGACCGACTCGGGAATTGAAATTCTTCCAAAGAGTATATCTCGGAGCCGGTGAGAAGCATACCGTCACGGTAAAGGATCTCGATCTTACCGTCTTTGATGCGAAAAGCGGTGGCTACGTTTGCGAGGACGGCTCGTATACCGTATACGTCGGCTCGTCCGTATCGAGCTGCACTCTCAGCGCAACCATTTCCGTTTCGGGCAAAAAGCTTTCGGGCAAAGCTCCGAACAAGTCCGAATATCTGCAATCCGAATCTAATATCATCTCTAATGAATTTATGTTGGAGGCAAAGCATAAAAGAATGGCTAACCATAAGAATTTAGAAATCGCGGGATTTGTATTCCTTGCGGCGGCTATCATCACCGCATTTCTCTTCACCTCTGCAAAAGAGGCTTGGATACCGCTTACGATCGCCGCGCTGCTCGCAGTTATATCGATCATTCTCTTCATAAGAGCAAAGGTTCTTAAATCCCGCTCGAAGAAGACCAACAATAAAATAGATGAGAAAAACAAGGAGCTTTTCAAGGACGCGGAGAAGATATCGGATAAGAGCCTTGAGGATCTTTTCGTTAAAGAATTTGACGTAGTTGATAAGACCGACGTCGCAAACACCCACGATGAGGACGATTCCTATTTAAACGACAACGTTCGTCATATAAACGAAGCGATGAGCTTTGCCGTTGCCTCAGCGGATATCAGATCGGCTTTATCAGCGCAAGGACTTCTTATAAGCGAGGAGGATGCTGCGTCGCTTATCGCGGCATTTGCTACGTCAAGACTTATGCTTGCTATTCCCAAGAACGGCGCCGATATCGGAGCATTCATTGAATGCACAAGCAACTATATGAGGGCAGACGTCTTTACCGAGACGGTAACAGAGGCTCATCTCCCCTCGGATAAGCTGCTTTTGACAACAATTGATGGCAATATGCCGCACAACACCTCGGTCCTTGCCGCTATAACATCGGCTATTAACGTTCCTGAGGTTATGCATATCGTTTATCTTAAGGGAATCAATACCGAGAATATCGCGGAGTATCTCACACCCTATATAAGATACTTCACCAATCCCTCGGCGGGCGGCGAAATATCTCCTAAAACAACGGGTGACGTATATACCCTTTCCTCTAACCTTTGGTTTGTCGCAGAGCTTCCTTCGGGCTCGGCGATAGAGGGGATCCCCTCTTACATATTGGAGTGCGCGGCTGTTTGCCCTGTGAATTATGCGGAGTGCGAAGCGAATTCCGAAGCCGAAGCACCCACGCCTATAACGGTTGCCGATCTTGATCACCTCACTCCCATAACGAGAAACAAGCTCTCGATCAGCGAGGATATCTGGAAGAAGATAGACTCTCTTGAGGCATTTACGACCAAGCGCGCCTCATATACCATGGGCAATAAATTCTGGCTCAGGATCGAGACGTACCTTTCCGTCATTCTCGCATCGGGCGTGAATATCACCGAAGCGATCGACCGAGCTCTTGCCTCGATCATTCTCCCCGCTCTTTCGTCCTCTCTTTCGGGAAAGATACCTGATGGCGAGAAGAACATTCTCGATGAGACTGAAAAGCTCTTCGGAGAGGAAAACGTTGCTCTTTGCCACGATCTGCTCACGGATCACAGCTGATAGTAGCATTAATCTTATTTCTTACACAATTATATTTTTCCGCGGCAGGCGCTTATAATTTCGGTCTTGCCGCGGCAAAGGGAGTACGTTCATGCTTTTTGAATTCTTTGCTAAAAATACGCTCGAAGCATTTGCCCCGGCGTCCCTTTTAAGCTTTTTGGAAATAATTTCGTCAAGGTATGCTATCATAGCTTACGTTATAATATTGCTCGGATTGCTTGCAACCCTCGTGGTCTTCGTTCTCCACAGTGAGAACAAAAGCTCAGCGAATGCCAAGCTGACGATCGTTGGTTCTATGCCTGCACTTCCCGTCAGCGCCGCAAAAACCGCGCCTGCAGCTACTGCTTCGGGCGTTGCGACCGATGGGCAGGCAACTGCCGTTCCGATAGCGGGAGTACCCATGGCAGCGGCAGCGGCTGCGCCCGAAGAGGATGAGAGCGAGCGCGCTCCGAGATTCTGTATGCTCAGCAGAATAGACGATAATAAGGCGAAATACAAGGAAAAAGTCTTCGATAAGAACGTTACCCTTAAAAAGTTCTGCGAGGATTTCAGAAACTATGCCTCGTATAAGCACAATCTTTATTACGATATTAAGGATATACGCCGCTTCGTTGCGGGTATGGCAGTCAGCCAGATACTTATACTTCAGGGTATGTCAGGTACGGGTAAGACCTCGCTTGCTCACGCAATGGGCTCGTTTATAGAAAATACCTCTACCGTCATTCCCGTTCAGCCCATGTGGAAGGAAAGGACTGACCT
>JAFTQV010000023.1 GCA_017462605.1 Clostridia bacterium
GCTCCGTTCGCACACGCCGCGTGACCGCGCGCCGCATTTTCAGACCTCACTCGCTACGCTCCCTCGGTCTGAAAATGCATAATTTTATCCATAAAATATATTTAGTGAGTTTTTTGACTGCACTTTTCTTGACAATTCCAAGGTGTTCCTTAATGCAGCTTCACCATTCTTGCCGTACATTCTTTTAGCCTTCCCCAGTGGGGGAAGGGGGACCATCGTAGATGGTGGATGAGGTGTTTACTAATGTAGTTTTACCATTCTCGCCGTACATTCGGTATGTATAGGATGATCGCATTCCTTGCAGTGCTGCAAATGAAACTCTCTGTCCTGATGAAGCTTATAAAGCTCCTCTGCCGCAAGGCGCACCTTAGCAACGGGGACACCCTGATCGGGGAAGAGATAATAAAGCGCGTGATTATCTCCGAGACCGATAATATCGCCCATCTCATACCAATAATAATCTGCGTTTATAGTGTGCGAGGACAGAGCCTTCTGGCTGAAATTAAGCTTTCCGTCGCAGCCTGTGAGGTGAAAGCCCTCGGGAGTATGGCTGAGCCTGCCCGTGCCGACCTCGTAAAGAGCCTTGAAATCGTTCATTATCATGATCTTAACGGGGATATCGAAGGAGTAAGTACCCGAGACAAGCTCTTCCTTGACCTTCTCGCGCTCCCAGCGGAACCAATCGGGAATATGCGCGAACTCCGTCTCGCCGTCGTCTGCCGAAAGCTGACCGAGCTTGTCCATCGTATAGGACTTTCCGCAGGCGTCGCACTTGAGCTTGCAGCCATCGCTCTTCATAAAGCCCTCTGTGCCGCAATGAGGGCAGAGATAAAGAGTTCTTTCAAGTCCTTCGGCAAGGAAGGGGGTGTCGATCTCTATCTTGTTGTCTCTTTGCCATGCAAAGTTATCGAAGGTGAATGCAAGATCTATTCTTCTGTCCAGCTCCTCTGTATCAAGAGCAAGATCTTCCTTACTTATTATAGTATCGACCTTTGCGCTCACGGGAACTCTTCTGAGTCTCAGCTCGTTGTAAAGCGGGTCTCTAAGGAAAGCGCCCTCGGTCTTTATCATAACAACGGGCACTCCGAGCAGATTCGCGAGCTTTCCGAGCTTGGGAATAGCGGTAGCCGTACCGTCCAGCGAGTAGCCTGCCTCGGGGTACATAAGAACGTTGACACCGTTCTTGATAGCATGCTTCATATCCTTAAGAAGCTGAAGATCGCTTATGAATTTTCTTGTGGGTATGCAGCCGAGCCAGCGCATAAGCCAGCCTTTTCCAACGAGGGCGTCATATCCGCAAACTATGCTGAAAGGGCGGGGAAACATTATTTTGTGAGCTATCTGCATATCGATAAAGCTCGAGTGATTCATAAGATAAAGGCAAGGACCCTCGCTCTTCTTGGGAAGAGAGCCCTCGTATTTGAATTTTGCGCGCCAAAGATCAACTATCGAAATAAGGTTGATCAGAGTTCTTAATATGATTGGAGGACGGCGGGGCTTTTTATGCTTGGGCAGCTTAATAGACATTACTTCATCGTAGCTTTTTTTGACCGTTTTGATCTTCATAAAAAAGTTCCTCGTTCATAATAATTTAATCAATACATAATAATTGTATCATAAACTCTGAAGAAAATCAATACTTTTTGCCCGATTTGTTACGGTTGGACGATGCCGCAGTAAATAAGAATAATAAAAAGACTGTCTCAAACGAAAACCGGCATTTGAAACAGTCCTTCTTGGCAAATTATTTACTTATAAGCTCCTTCACAAGAGCGCTTACGGTATCGATCTGTCTTTCACTTAATTTTTTAAGATCAGCGATGAGAGCATCGAGCTTTCCTGGGTTCGAGGATTCCGAATCAAAGAACGCGCCGGGAGTTATTCCGAGATACTCACATATAAAGAAAAATACGTCGAGTGATGGCTTGGATTTACCGGTTTCAATGCTGTTGATATATCCCGGATTCTGACCGATCGAAAGACTCATATCACGAGCGGAAACGCCCTTCTTCTCGCGAAGCTTTGATAGCCTTAAAGCAAAATCCTTATCGTCCATAATATCACCCCTTAATGCAGTTTATTATATTTTAACCCATGCATATCCCAAAACTATCATATTAAATGCTTTATTTGTGTTGAAATATCGTTTTTAATATGATATAATTAATAATGTATTAGAAAAAATCCGATATTCTTACAAAGGAGCAGAAAATGAAGCCATATATAATTTCTTTTTTTGGGCATAGAGATTTCTATGAGCACAATAAAATAGAAGCACTTTTATATCCAATTTTAAAAGACTTAATAGACAATAAGGAGTGGGTAGAAATATATATCGGGCGCAATGGTGAGTTCGATGTTTTTGTAGCATCGATAATTAAGAGAATAAAGAAAAGGTTTGATTATTGTAATTGCGAATTATCTCTTGTTTTACCATATAACGTAAAGGATGTCGAGTTTTATGAAAAGTATTACGACAGTGTATTTATTCCTGAGTCAATAGAAAAAGCATATCCAAAAGCAGCAATAGCTAAGCGCAACGAATGGATGGTTAGTGAATGTGACTTGTGCATATGTTATGTCAATTGTGATAAGGGCGGAGCCTTTAAAGCCTTAGAGTTTGCAGAAAAGCTTGGAAAAAGAGTAATCAATTTAGCCGAGCTATAAAAACAAAGTGAGCAAATCGGCTATGCAGCTGATTTGCTCACTTTTATTTACTATTTATTGATTTTAGTCCTCTTCGTCCTCGTCCTCTTCAACGGGAGCAAGCTTGACAACTCTTAAGTTTTCAATTCGCTTACCGTTCATCTTGAGAACCTTTGCAGAGAGGCCGTCTGCCTCGAATTCGTCGCCCGCGGTGGGGATCCTTCCGAGGGCATCCATTGCCCAACCGTTGACTGTAAGAGCATCGGGCTCGGTGTCTATCTCAAGCTCGTCAAATACCTTGCTGATATTAGCCTTACCCGAAATGATGTACTCACCCTCGCCGACCTCGGAAACGTCCATAACAACGTCGTCATGCTCATCCCATATATCGCCGACGATCTCCTCAATGATATCCTCGAGAGTGACGATACCCGCGGTAGAACCGTATTCATCGGTAACTACTGCAAGATGAAGCTTCTTTTCCTGAAGCTCGTTCATAAGATCGTTGACGTTCTTCGACTTAGTGACGAACATAACCGGCTTAACGATCTCGGATATCTCGGTGAAGTCCTTAGTAAAGAAATCCTTGTAATAAAGAATACCGTCAATATTATCAAGGTCGTCGGTATAAACGGGAAGTCTCGAGAAGCCCGACTCCTTGAAGATCTCGGTGATCTCCTCGCGCGTTGCCTCGCTCTTGACTGCAACTATATCAATTCTGGGAGTGAAGATATCTCCGACCTCAAGCTCGTTGAATTCTATCGCGCTCTTGATAAGATCGGTCTCGCTCTTTTCAAGGTTTCCGTCCTCTTCAGCTTCCTCGATGATCGAGATAAGCTCTTCCTCTGTGATACCTGCGTCCTCTTCTGTCTTGAAGATGAGCGAAAGAAGCTTCTTCCACTGCTTGAAGAGCCAGGTGAGGGGAGTGAATACAACCATTATGAATGTAATTATCGGAGCGGAGAACATTGCAAACTTTTCGGGTTGCTCCTTGGCGATGCTCTTCGGTGAGATCTCGCCGAATATAAGTACAACGATAGTTAGTACAACGGTTGAAACTGTTGTTGCCACACTTTCGTTCGTTACTCCGTTGGTTCTGAAAAGATCGATAAAGAAGATAGTTGTGAGAGAGGAAGCAAATATATTTACTAGATTGTTTCCAATAAGGATCGCCGAAAGAAGCGAATCGAAATTATCGGAAAGCTTTAAGATCTTGCCTGCCTTCTTGTTGCCATCTTCTGCCATAGTCTTGGCTCTTATTCTGTTGAAAGAGGTGAATGCCGTCTCAGTTGCTGAAAAATACGCGCTCATCAAAAGACAAAATAGTATAATGACGAGCTGCCAGATACTTCGAGGTTCCATAGTGTTTAGTTTTGTTTAACCTTTCTTTGTTGATTGTATTTTATAATTTGTTTTTGAAAAAAGTAAAAAAAGACCTAACCACACGATATTTTCTGCAAAATATCCTTGTCTGGTCAAGTCCTCTATTCAAATATGTACGAATTGGGATTACAACAATCCGCGTCGTCGTCCATTACTTTCTCCTTAATTCTTCCGAGAAATCTCGGTGATTAATGCATATTCTATCATACATTTCGTCTTTTGTCAATAGCTCATAGCATTTTTTGCAAATTCGTTCACAAAATATTTTTAAATTTATGCTAATTTAAACTATTGACATTGTAAATTATTTGTTATACAATTAAAAGGATGACTGATCACAACGAAAGGAAAGAAAATGATCAAAAGGCTTTTGGGATGCGTAAGAGAATATAAGGCCGCATCCATTCTGACTATTATCCTTATGGTTTTTGAGTCGGCTATCGAGACTTCGATCCCGTTTATAACGGCGAATCTCGTCAATAAGCTTCAGGCAGGCGCCGAGCTTCCCGATATTATCAATACGGGAATTTTGCTCGTCGTTATGGCTGTGCTGTCGCTTGCTTCGGGCGGACTTGCGGGAGTGACGAGCGCAAAGGCTTCGAGCGGCTTTGCCAAAAACTTAAGGAACGATATTTTTAATAAGATCCAAACCTATTCTTTTGAGAATATTGATAAGTTCTCATCGACCTCGTTGGTAACGAGATTGACGACTGACGTCAATAATGCGCAGATGTCGTTTATGATGATCATAAGAACGGCGATAAGAAGCCCTCTTATGCTTATCTTCTCGATAATAATGGCGTCTATCATGGGCGGAAAGCTCGCCTTGACCTTCGTCGTTATTATTCCCGTTCTCGCATTCGGACTTCTCACGGTCGCGAGATTTGCGATGCCCGCATTCAGAAGAATATTCAAGAAATACGATAAGCTCAACGAATCCGTTGAGGAAAACGTAAGAGCGGCAAGAGTAGTCAAGGGATTTTCCCGCGAGGAATACGAAAAAAGGAAGTTCCGCGCTGCATCCGAGACTATCAGAGACGATTTCACAAAGGCTGAGCGTATCGTTGCGCTCAATACCCCTATAATGCAGATATGCCTTTACTTCAATATGGTATTCGTGCTTCTTCTCGGCTCGAGGCTCTCGATAGAAAGCCAGGGCAAGATAGTCAATGTCGGTCAGATCTCCGCAATGCTTACCTACGGTATGCAGGTGCTTATGTCTCTTATGATGCTCTCGATGATATACGTTATCATCACGATGTCTACCGAATCCTTCAAGCGTATATATGAGGTTCTGAACGAAACTCCCGCTATGGATAATAATGAAGAGTCCGAGCTTCAGGTAAAGGACGGCTCGGTAGATTTCGAGGGCGTCAGCTTCAAATATTCAAAGAAAGCATCGAAATACACGCTTTCGGACGTTGATCTTCATATAAAGAGCGGATCCGTTGTTGGAATTATCGGCGGCACAGGCTCGAGCAAATCGACCCTCGTCAACCTTATTCCCCGTCTTTACGACGCCACGGAAGGCACAGTCAAGGTCGGAGGCAGAGACGTGCGCGAATATAGCATAGATAACCTTCGCTCGGCAGTTTCGATGGTGCTTCAGAAAAACCTTCTTTTCTCGGGAACGATCAAGGAAAACCTCAGATGGGGCAACGAGAACGCGACAGACGAGGAGCTTATAGAGGCTTGCCGCCTCGCCGAGGCGGACGGATTTATTTCGTCCTTCCCCGATGGCTACGATACTAAGATAGAGCAGGGCGGAACGAACGTTTCGGGCGGTCAGAAGCAGAGGCTCTGTATCGCAAGAGCGCTCCTGAAAAAGCCTAAGGTACTTATTCTTGACGACTCCACAAGCGCCGTTGATACAAAGACGGATGCCCTTATCCGTAAGGGCTTTGCAGAGTTCGTGCCCGATACGACCAAGATCATAATCGCTCAGAGAATATCCTCTGTCATGGACGCCGATATGATAATTGTAATGGACGGCGGAAGGATAGCGGACGTCGGAACTCACGAGGAGCTGATATCCCGCTCGGATATATACCGCGAGGTATACGAGCAGCAGACCGAAGGCTCGGGAAAGAAGGAGGTAGCAGGCGATGAAGAATAATAAGCAGAAGAGCATGCAGCCCCCTATCCTTAAGACCGCTTCGGGCAAGGGAACTATACCGAGGCTTTTAAAGCTTCTCTTCAAGGATTACCCCGTAATGGTGCCGCTCACGATAGTTTGCATTATGTTTGCGGCGATCGTTGCGGTAATTCCCGCAATTTATATCAGAAATATCACCGAAATAATAGATAAGGCTATCAAGGATTCCGCGCTCCTCGGAGCTGAGGCTGTATTTGAATCCGCAATGGCAGAGATCGTGCCTAAGGTAATATCCCTTGTCGTAATATATTCGGTTTCTATCGTTCTTATCACCGTGGATAATCAGCTTACCGCCATAATAATACAGGGCTTCCTCTCAAATATGAGGATCCGTATGTTCAACGGTATGCAGAATCTTCCCATTAAGTATTTTGATACCCATAAGCACGGCGATATAATGAGCTATTATACCAACGATATCGATATGATAAGAGAATTGCTTGGCAGAGCATTCCCAACTCTTATAAGAGCGGGTATCATAGTCGTTTCGGTGCTTGGAATAATGCTGTATTACAGTATATGGCTGACTCTCGTTGTCGTCCTCGGCGTTACCGTCATGATCTTCGTATCCAAGAAGGCGGGCGGCGGCTCCGCAAAGTATTACGTCAAGCTTCAGAGATCCGTTGCGAATCTCGAGGGCTATGCGCAGGAAATGATGACCGGTATGCGCGTCGTTAAGATCTTTGGCAGAGAAGAGAAGTGCCGCGAGGAGTTTGAGCGTATCAACGGCGAGCTTTGCCATCAAAGCTCGAGAGCTAATGCTTATTCAAATATCTTAGGTCCTATTATTAATAATATAGGAAACATTCTTTACGTTATTGTAGCAACCGTCGGCGGAGTTTTCCTTCTCATACCGAACTTCTATAACCTTAGTATTGAAAACCTCTTCGGCGTAAGCGCCTTCGGAATAGGAATACTTGTTCCCTTCCTTAATATGACTAAGCAGTTTACGGGCAACGTAAATCAGCTTTCTCAGCAGATAAACTATATAGCGATGGGCGTTGCGGGTACGAAAAGAGTGTTTGAGCTTATCGATACCGAGCCTGAGCGCGACGAAGGCTACGTTACTCTCGTCAATGCGAAGCTCGATGAAAACGGAGAGCTTACCGAGTGCGAGGAAAGAACGGGTATCTGGGCATGGAAGCATCCCCATTCGGACGGAACTCTTACCTATACGAGAGTTATGGGAGACGTTCGCCTCACGGAAGTGGACTTCGAGTATGAAGAGGGCAAGCCTGTCCTGCGTGACGTCAGCGTTTATGCCGAACCGGGTCAGAAGGTGGCATTCGTTGGCGCAACGGGAGCAGGAAAGACCACGATAACCAACCTTATTAATAGATATTATGATATTGCAGACGGTAAGATCAGATATGACGGTATCAATATCAATAAGATCAAAAAGTCTGACTTAAGGCGCTCTCTTGGCATAGTTCTTCAGGAGACCAACCTCTTTACGGGCACCGTTATGGATAATATCAGATACGGTAAGCTTGATGCGACTGACGAGGAGTGCATTGCCGCAGCTAAGCTTGCCGGCGCTGATGACTTTATATCGAGGCTTCCCGATGGATATAAAACCGAGATCAGCGGCAACGGCTCTAATCTTTCTCAGGGTCAGCGCCAGCTTATCGCGATAGCGAGAGCGGCGGTTGCCGATCCGCCCGTTATGATACTTGACGAGGCAACCTCATCGATAGATACGAGAACCGAAGCGATAGTTTCGGCGGGAATGGATAAGCTTATGGAGGGCAGAACGGTATTCGTCATTGCTCACAGACTTTCCACCGTCCGAAATTCAGACGTTATAATGGTTCTTGAAAAGGGCAGGATCATTGAGCGCGGCTCGCATGATAAGCTCATTGAGGAAAAAGGAGTATATTATCAGTTGTATACCGGTGCCTTCGAGC
This sequence comes from Clostridia bacterium, assembly GCA_017462605.1. Classification (GTDB taxonomy): domain Bacteria; phylum Bacillota; class Clostridia; order Oscillospirales; family CAG-272; genus UBA1740. Next base: position 8,092 of record JAFTQV010000023.1, read on the forward strand.
TTGAGTAGCCCCACAGTCGCATAAATCGCGCAATACGTCGTTAAAGCATCGACTCAAAACGCTCGACGTAGGTAACTACGCCATCGCGTTTCTCGCTTGCTTTGCCTTGTCTTGCGCGATTTCTGCTTCATGTGGTATGCGTTTAACTTGATTTCTGCTTCCTGTGGTATGCGTTTAACTTTACTGAAATCGCATAAAGAAACTACGCCTTCGGGTCGCGAACGGCGATTTTAATCTAAATTTTCCTTACTCAAGCTTTATTTTTCTGCTTCTTGTGGCTTCGTTAACTTTACTAAAAATTCCCATAAATCGCGCAATACGTCGTTAAAACATCGACTCAATGCGCTCGACGTAGGAAACTACGCCATCGCGTTTCTCGCTTGCTTTGCCTCGTCTTGCGCGATTTCTGCTTCCTGTGGTATGCGTTTAACTTTACTGAAATCGCATAAAGAAACTACGCCGTCGGATCGCGAACGGCGATTTTAATCTAAATTTTTCTTTCTCAAGCTTAATTTTTTTGCTGACTGCGGTAAAGCTCTATTCACCGTGGCAAAGATCGTCGCTACTTTTATCCCTTCCCCCCTTGGGGAAGGTGGCAGTCGGAGACTGACGGATGAGGTTTCAAAGCCTTTCTGCTGCATTCACGGTTTTTGTTACATTTGCCATAGATTTTGGTTTTCTTTAATATCTCTCGGCTCTTTAAATCATTTTCTTCCTTATTGTATATAATAATACGTCTCATTCGCTTGCTTTATTTTATTAAAGCACATACCTCGAAAAAGTCCCGAAAAATCTAAATAAAATATTTTTTCACTTTTTTGAAATAAAGTATTGACAAATGAAAAATAATGGTGTATAATAAAGTCACTTCAATTAACTAAAGTACGATTTCGTACGGAAAAAGAGGAAAAGAAAATGAAAAAAATTATGTCAATCATGCTTGTAGCAGTAATGCTCGTAACTTCGCTTTTTGCGCTTGCTTCGTGTAATAATAGCGACTCCGACCTTCAGTACGTGAAGGATAAGGGAGAGCTTGTAGTTGGTATTACAGACTATGCTCCTATGGATTACAAGGAAGAGGGAAGCGACGAATGGATCGGATTTGATGCAGATCTTGCAAATGAGTTTGCAAAGTCTCTCGGCGTTAAGTGCAAGTTCATCGTTATCGATTGGGACTATAAGGTTTCAGAGCTTGATACCAAAGAGATCGACCTTATCTGGAACGGTATGACCGCTACCGATGAGCTTGATGAGAAGATCGACTTCTCGGTTTCTTATGCTAAGAATGCTCAGGTTGCAGTTGTGAAGAACGGCAGCGCAGTTACTCTCGATACCGTTAAGACCAGCACTATCGCGGTTGAGGGCGGCTCCGCAGGAGCTACCGTAGCTGAAGAGACTGTAAAGGGCACCAAGATCAATAAGGTAGACGATCAGGCTAAGGCTCTCGCAGAGGTAGTTGCAGGCACGAGTGACGTTGCTATCGTTGATATCACTATGGCTCAGAGCCTTGTTGGTAAGGGTATATACTCAGATCTTAAGATCCTCGAGGGCGCAAGCTATGGCGATGAGATATTCGCGGTAGGTCTCAGAACCGGAAGCGATATCAAGGCAGAGCTTGATGCATTCCTTAAGGCTCAGTATGCAAACGGAAAGATGACTGCTCTTGTTACCAAGTACGAGGTTGGTCTCAATACAGAGGCTCTTAAGTAATAAAAAAGACCGTTTGATAAAGGGGTCAGCCCGGGCTAATCGCTCTTGGGGCTAACCCCTTATTCGGCTGAATAGCCATATTTGATTTTTTCAGTTTTTAAGGATGTATTTATGGAAATTTTTTTAGAAGTATGCAGAAATCTTTCAAGAGGATTTACAACGTCGTTTATGCTATTTGCATTGACGCTTATATTTGCCTTACCTCTCGGCCTTGTGATAAGCTTCTGCACAATGTCAAAATTTAAGCCCCTCAGTATCTTTTCTAAGCTGATCGTATGGGTTCTGAGAGGTACGCCTCTTATGCTCCAGATATTCGCAATATTTTATTTGCCGGGACTTGTTTTCGGATTCCGCTGGCCCCATATGAATACGGGATGGGAGTGGTTCGACTCCACGTTCTCAACAAGATTTATTGCGGCTCTCGTTGCGTTTGTTATTAACTACGCCGCTTATTTCTCCGAGATATTCAGAGGCGGGATACAGTCCATATCCGAGGGTCAGTACGAGGCCGGTAAGGTTCTCGGCATGACTCGCTCCGAGGTATTCTTCAAGGTTGTCCTTCTCCAGGTGGTGAAGAGAATTATTCCCTCAATGTCCAATGAGATAATCACACTCGTCAAGGATACGTCTCTTGCAAATACGATAAGCGTCTATGAGCTGATATTCGAAGCTCAGGAATTCATGGTAAACGACGGACTTATCTGGCCGCTCTTCGTTGCGGGCGGCATCTATCTGATATTCGTCGGAATAATGACCGTTCTTCTCGGCAAGCTCGAAAAGAAGCTTGACTACTTTAAGGCTTAAAGGAGGTTATCATGGCAATACTTGAAGTAAATGATCTCAAAAAGAGCTTTGGTGAGCTTGAGGTGCTTAAGGGAGTCAGCTTTTCGCTCGAGAAGGGCGAGATACTCTCGGTCATAGGCTCATCGGGTGGTGGAAAGACAACGCTTCTCAGAATACTTAATTCGCTCGAGACCGCAACCGAAGGGAAGATCACGATAGACGGCGAGGCGGTATACGACAGTGCAGCTCCCGAAGACTCTCCGGTAGACGAGACAGGCGGACTTAAAATGGGTCTTGTTTTCCAGGGCTTCAATCTTTTCCCTCAGTATACAGTCCTCGGCAACCTTACTTTAGCTCCGATAACCAGAGCAAAGAAAGATCCGGATTTTAAGAAGAATAAGAAGGAGATAGTCAAAGAGATAGAGGCAAAGGCAGAGGAGATACTCGAAAGTGTTGGACTCTCCGAAAAGAGAGATAGCTACCCCTATCAGCTTTCAGGCGGTCAGCCGCAGAGAGTTGCACTTGCAAGAGCGCTTATGCTTTCGCCGAAGATCCTCTGCTTTGATGAGCCAACGTCGGCGCTCGACCCCGAGCTTACGGGCGAGGTGCTTAAGGTTATAAGAAGCCTTAAGGATCAGGGAAGAACTATGATAATAGTCACTCACGAGCTTGCTTTTGCTGAGAGCGTTTCCGATAAGGTCATCTTCATGGCAGACGGAAAAATTGAAGAAATGGGATCTCCCGAAGATATATTCAAGAACCCTAAATGCGAAAAGACCAAGCGCTTCCTTGAGGGTATGCTTGACCCCAATATGCAAACCAAAGATGACATATTATAAGATTTTAAAAGCATTAGCATAAAAAATGCAGCCTGATGAAATTTTAAAAAACAAGAAGTCTTATAGCAGCGGCGCGCAGTTCATTTGCGCGCCGCTTTTTAATTATTTTTTTAAAGAATAACAGAAAAATAAAAATTTTCTCAATTTTTTTCGGAAATGCTTGATTTTTTGCAGAGTCTATGCTATACTATACGTAATAATTGGGTTTTCCAATAAATGAAATGAGGTGTCACTTTATGGGAGCATTTTTCAAGTCGGTCATCGACGGAACATTTGATTTTAAAGCCATTGGTGCGGCAGTGAGCGGATTTAAGGACTCTTTCTTCGCGAACGAGACCGTAGCCGGACTTTGGGAGAAAGCAACGGGGCTTTTCGCGTCTCTCGGTACAATTTTCCCTCTTATCCTTATTGCTCTCTCGCTTATCGAGCTTTTCTTCGGTAAGAAGCTTATAGGTCTTCAGAGATTTCTTCTTTGCGCTATCTCCGGTTATGCTATCGGCGTTATCATCGTATCTCCGCTGATCAACCAGGTTTTTGCATTGCCTGACTACATATCCGGCGCAGTTATCGCGCTCGTTATGGCAGTTCTTTGCAAGTACGTTTACTTTGCAGCTGTTGCCGTAGCCAGCGGTTACAGCGTATATCTCGTGCTTTTCAACGGAATGATCCCCGTTATCCCCGTTAAGGGCAATTTGATCGTTTCTGCTGCTGCCGCTGCAGTCGCGATCCTTCTTGTATTCCTTCTTCTCAAGTACGTTGAGATGGCAGGAACTTCCTTCCTTGGAGCATTCTTTATTTCGAGAATCGTTATCAAGTACTTCTACGATTACAGAACGTTCGGTTTCATTCAGAACTATGCTAAGATCGTTGACATCGCTCTTATCGCAGTAGTAGCTCTTATCGGCTTTATCGTTCAGGTCAAGACAAGAAAGAGATATTAATATTATCCGAATTTGATCTTCGGATATAAATAAAATCCGATTTTTCGTTTTGAGGGATCGGATTTTATTTTTGCAGGCTTGCGTTTTTTAATATTTAATAAGGAGAAAAACATGGAATTTTCTGAAAAAAGATCGCTCGAAAGACTTGCCAACAATGTCAGAATAGGCATTATCGAGAGTGTTTACAGCGCGGGATGCGGTCATCCGGGCGGCTCGCTTTCGATTGCAGACGTTATCACCTATTTATATTTTAAGGAAATGAATATCGATCCCGCCGATCCGAAGAAGGCGGATCGCGATAGATTTGTCCTCTCCAAGGGTCACTGCGCCCCCGCTCTTTATGCAGTTCTTGCTGAGCGCGGATTTTTTGAGAAGGACGAGCTTAAGACGTTAAGAAAAACCGGCGCGCGCCTTCAGGGTCACCCCGATATGAAGGGCATTCCCGGAGTTGATATGTCAACGGGATCTCTCGGTCTTGGTATTTCCGCAGCTTGCGGTATGGCTCTTTCTGCAAAGGCATACGGCGATGATTACAGAGTTTATTCCATAGTAGGAGACGGTGAGAGCGAGGAAGGTCAGGTATGGGAAGCGGCGATGTTCGCGGCTCACTATAAGCTTGATAACCTTGTTATGATCCTCGATCTCAACGGTCTTCAGATAGACGGTTCCATCACCGAGGTAATGAATCCAATGCCTCACGATGAGACGCTTCGCGCTTTCGGCTGGAACGTTATAGTTATAGACGCTCATGATTTTGATGCTATCGAGGCAGCATTTGCCGAGGCAAGGAAAGTCAAGGGCAAGCCCACCGCTATCATAGCGAAGTCCGTCAAGGGCAAGGGCGTATCTTATATGGAAAATAAGTGCGAGTGGCACGGTCAGGCTCCCAAGGAGGATCTTTACCGCGTTGCAATAGAGGATCTTGGCAGGATCGCCGAGAGTCTTAAGTAAGGAGGGGCTGAAAATGGCAGATAAAAAGGCAACCAGAGAAAGCTACGGTCAGGCTCTTTGCGAGCTTGGTGAAAAATACGACTTTTTAGTGCTTGATGCAGACCTTGCGGCAGCTACGAAGACGGGAATGTTCAAAAAGAAATTCCCCGAGCGCTTCTTTGACTGCGGTATAGCGGAAGGCAATATGATCAGCGTTGCGGCAGGAATTGCAGCAACGGGTAAAACTGTTTTCGCCTCAAGCTTTGCAATGTTTGCGGCAGGAAGAGCATTTGAGCAGGTCAGAAACTCCATAGGCTATCCCCACCTTAACGTAAAGATTGGCGCGACTCACGCAGGTATTACCGTCGGTGAGGACGGCGCGACCCACCAGTGCAACGAGGATATAGCTCTTATGAGAACTATTCCCGGTATGGTAATAATATCTCCCGCGGATGCAACCGAGTCATACGCAGCGGTTGAAGCAGCTATTAAGCACGAAGGTCCTGTTTATATGCGCTTTGGCAGATTCCCCGTTCCGGATCTCGCATCCGAAAAGGCAGACTATAAGTTTGAGATCGGCAAAGGCGTTGTCTATAAAGAGGGAAGTGACGTTACAATAGTTGCCAACGGTTATATGGTGCATCTCGCTCTTGAAGCGGCAGAGCTTCTTGCGGCAGAGGGCATTTCTGCCGAGGTTATCAATATTCATACCGTCAAGCCTCTTGACTCTGAGCTTATAGTAAGCTCCGCAAAGAAGACGGGAGCAGTCGTCACCGCTGAAGAGCATAACGTTATAGGCGGTCTCGGTTCTGCCGTTGCAGACCTGCTTTCCGAGAATTACCCCGTACCCGTTATTAAGGTCGGAGTAGAGGATAGATTCGGTCAGAGCGGCAAGGTTCTCGAGCTTCTCGAGATCTACGGTCTAACCGCTAAGAATATCTACGAAAAGGCGAAGATAGCAATATCCAAGAAGTAAATTATATTAAAACGGTTCGGTCTCTGATTTGACTGAGCCGTTTTTCTATGTTATATAATAAAAATAATAAAATAATAAATAAAATTTTTGAAAAGGTGTTTACAAATAGAGAAAATTAATGTAAAATATATAAAGATAAATATTATGGGGGAGTAGGCTCAATGAGTGAAAAGAAAAAACGAGTTCTGATAAAGCTTTCAGGCGAGGCGCTCGCTAAGGACACAGGCAGGATCTATGACAACGATTTTGTTGACGAGGTAGCAGCAGCTCTTGCGGAGTGCATCAAAGAGGGCTACGAGGTCGCGGTAGTTGTCGGCGCGGGAAATATCTGGCGCGGCAGAGCAGGCGGAGAAATGGATAGGACGGATGCTGACAGAATGGGCATGCTTGCAACTGTTATCAACGCTATATGCTTAAAGGACGCGATAAAGAGAATGGGAGTAGGAGCGCACGTTATGACGGCAGTCCCGATGGCGCCCTTCTCGGAGAATTATTCAGCCGAGGCGGCGATCAAATATCTTGAGGCAGGCGAGGCGGTCGTATTCGGAGCAGGACTTGGAATACCTTTCCTTTCAACCGATACCACGGGTGCTGTAAGAGCCAAGGAGATCGGAGCTGATGCAATGCTCATGGCTAAAAACATCGCGTATATGTATACCGATGACCCCAGGAAGAATCCCGATGCAAAGATATTAAAAGAGGTTAAGGCATCAGAGGTTCTTGCAATGAACCTTAAGGCGATCGATTCTACCGCGACGGCGTTCTGCCTTGCAAACGGTATGACGATAAAATTCTTTAAGCTTGACAACGGCCCCGATATTGCCGCAGCAATAAGAGGATCTGTTGAGGGCACAACGGTAATTCCCGAATAATAATACTTTTATACATAAGGAGAAGTTTAAAATGAAGCTTGATACACGTGAATATGAAACTAAAATGCGGAAGACTATCGCATCCTATAAGGAAAATCTTTCTACCATAAGAGCGGGCAAGGCAAATCCCGATGTTCTTAAGAAGATCGAGGTAGATTACTACGGCTCGCCCACACCTATCTCGTCTATCGCCGAGATCAAGGTTACCGATGCGAGAACCATCACCATTACCGCTTGGGATAAGAGCGTTATGAGAGGAATAGAGAAGGGCATTCTTACGTCCGATCTCGGTATCCATCCTCAGAATGACGGAACCTGCATCCGCCTTACCTTCCCCCCTATGACCGAGGAGCGCCGCCGCGAGCTTTCGAAGCAGGTCTCCAAGCTTGGCGAGGACGCTAAGGTTGCGGTAAGAAATATTCGCCGCGATGCCAATGATAAAACCAAGGCAATGAAGAAGAATTCCGAAATGACCGAGGACGAGGCAAAGGCAAGCGATAAGCAGATCCAGGATCTTACCGATAAATACATAAAAGAGGTAGACTCCGTTACCGCGGCTAAGACCAAGGAAATAATGGAGATCTGATATCACGAAAGGATTTTGGGATTTTGGGAAGCAAGGAAAAAGAGCTTTTTAAGGTGGACGATAGGCTGCGTTCTGTCGCGATAATAATGGACGGCAACGGAAGATGGGCGAAAAAGAGGCTCATGCCGAGAACCTTCGGCCATAAGGCAGGCGCCGCAATAATTGAAAAAACGCTTATGACTCTTAAGGAAATGGGCGTTCATCACGTTACTCTTTACGCCTTTTCCACCGAAAACTGGAAAAGACCCAAGGAAGAGGTCGACGTGATAATGAACCTCGTGTATAAGTATCTTGACGAGGTCGTTTGCGACAGGATAAGGAAGGATCCCGATTTTTCGATGAAATTTCTCGGAGATAAAAACGCATTGCCGGAAAAGCTCAGAGAAAAGTGCATCGAGGTCGAAAATATGGCGAAGGATACACCCTTTGTCTGCAATCTTGCCTTGAATTACGGCGGAAGAGACGATATAGTCCACGCGGCAAACGAGCTTGTGCGCCTCGGCTTACCCATTACCGAAGAAAATATATCCAAATACATCTATACCGCTCCGTCACCCGACCCGGATCTTATCATAAGGACGGGCGGAGACTTCAGAGTATCTAACTTTCTTCTGTGGCAGGGCGCGTATTCCGAATACGTTATTCTTGATACGCTCTGGCCCGATTTCTCATATGAGGACATAGAAAAGAGCTTCAAGGAATTCTATTCAAGAAAGCGCCGCTTTGGCGGACTGAACGAGGGAGAAGAGGAATGAAAACAAGAGTCTTGACAGGACTGCTCATAATCGGCGTAATGACCGCCGTATTATGTGTTTCAAGCACCTTTATATATCCGATAGTGCTTTCGGTGATCGCCGTTATGGCGTCATTCGAGGTGCTGAGGGTGCTTTCGCTTCACAAAAATATATACGTAGCCGCGCTTTCGTATGCGGTTTCGGGAGCTATGCCCGTTCTGGCTTACGTGCTTGGTCAGATATTCGGTAAGGCCGAGTCTTACCTTATCGTAGCCCTTGCGCTCGTTTTTTTCGTCTATATGCTTCTTCTTTTCGGAGCGGCAGTATTCTCGAAGGGAAAGGTCACGTTTTCCTCGATATCCTCGGCGCTCGTTATGGTAGTTTATATCACTGCGGCGTTCTTTGCGATGACTATTCTCAGGTATATAGATAGAATAGGTCTTTTCTGCCTCGGTCTTGTGCTGATAGGCGCCTGGATAAGTGACGTTTTCGCTTATTTCACGGGAGTTCTTTTCGGTAAGCATAAGCTTATTCCCGAGGTCAGCCCGAAGAAGACGGTTGAAGGCTCTGTCGGAGCTGTCGTTTGCACGACCTTCGGCATGATGCTTTACGGATTTCTCGTCTCCTTATTTACCGATCTTACTCCGAATTATCTTATCCTCGCCGTATCGGGAGCAGTTCTCTCGGTTGCAGGTCAGATAGGAGACCTTATTGCATCGGTATTCAAGAGGGAATGGGGAGTTAAGGATTATGGAACTCTTCTTCCCGGTCACGGTGGAATAATGGACAGATTTGACTCTATTCTCGCAACCTCGGCGGTCTCAATGATAATTTCATTGCTTTTCGCCCCCTTCAGCTGATAAATCAAAATAAAACTATTATGGGCTGCGGCATTAAGGCTGAATGGATTTTAATGCGGCAGCCCCATTAAATAAAAGGAACATAGAATGAAAACAATTGCAGTTCTCGGCGCCACAGGCTCAGTCGGCACTCAGGCGCTGGACGTAGCGAGATCAAGAGGCTATAAGGTAGATCTTATAAGCGCGGCAAGGAATGTCGCTCTTGCAGAAAGCCTTGCCCGTGAATTTTCCGTAAAATATGTCGCAATGGCGGATGAAGGCGCGGCAAAGAGCCTCGCCCTATCGCTTAAGGATACCGATATCAAGGTCTTTTCGGGCAACGAGGGTATAGAGGAAGCCGTAGCAAAAAGCGAAGCTGAGACGGTCGTTAACTCAATTCTCGGCTGCGCAGGACTTTTGCCCTCGCTCGCTATTCTGAGATCGGGTAAGAGGCTCGCTCTTGCCAATAAGGAGTCGCTCGTTGTTGCGGGAGATATCGTTATGGCAGAGGCTCGCGCTCGCGGAGCGGTCATTCTCCCGGTAGACAGTGAGCATTCGGCTATATTTCAGTCGCTTGCGGCAGGCAAGAAAAGTGAGGTCAAGCGCCTTATACTTACCGCCTCGGGCGGCCCCTTCTTCGGGAAGACCCGCGAGGAGCTTCGCTCGGTGACGTTAGCGGATACTTTAGCCCACCCCACCTGGAAAATGGGCAAGAAAATTACCGTTGACTCCGCCACCCTTATGAATAAGGGCTTTGAGGTGGTAGAAGCAGCGCATCTTTTCGATATCCCCTCGGAAAGAATTAAAATTGTAGTCCATAGGGAGAGTATATTGCACTCTGCCGTTGAATATATTGATAACAATGTGATAGGAGAATTTTCAGTCCCCGATATGCGCATGTGCGTACAGTATGCGGTAGATTATCCCGAAAGATTTCCTTCTGCATCTCTGCCCCTGGATCTTGCGAAGCTTGGAAAAATGACCTTTGCCGAGGTGGATCATGAAGCATTTCCGCTCCCCTCGCTGGCAATCAGAGCGAAGGCAGAGGGCGGCGCAATGTGCGCGGTAATGAATGCGGCAGACGAGGTTGCCGCAGAGGCGTTCTTAGAGGAGCGCATCCGCTATTCGGATATTGCCGAGGTCGTCATCGGTGCTTATGAAAGGATGCCCGATGCGCGTCTTGCAGTATCGCTTTCCGATATCCTCGAGGCAGACAGAGCCGCGCGCTCGATTGCCGAATCGATCATTAAGGAGATTTCCCATTGAATACCTTTATAACCGTTGTTTCATCAGTGCTCGTTTTCGGATTTCTGATATTCATTCACGAATTCGGGCACTATATAACCGCAAGGATCTTCCACGTGACAATAGAAGAGTTCTCAATAGGCATGGGGCCAAGGCTCATAAGCTGGGTCTCAAAGAAGACGGGGATCAGATATTCCATATCCCTTCTGCCGATAGGCGGCTTTGTCTCAATGCCGGGAGAAAACGGAGAGTATAACGGCGAGAGCGGCGAAGAGGGCGACGAAGAGTCCGACCCTTACGCATCTGATCCGAATACCTTCGGCAAAAAGCCTGCATGGCAGAGGTTTATAATCACCGCCGCGGGCGCCGCAGTCAATATCACGGCGGGATTTCTCGCAATGGTTCTTTATACCTCGCTCGTCACTATCGGCAATAATACCGTCACCCTTTTCGTCGATAAGGATACAATGTCCGAGTCGATCGGCACAGAGGTCACAGTTTCGTCATCCGATAGCGGACTTATGCTCGGAGATGAGATAATAAGGATCGGCGGTAAGCGCATATATATTCCCGATGAGATACAGTATGAAATAATGCGTAAGGGCAATAAGCCCGTTGATATAACCGTCCTGCGAAACGGCGAGGAGATCACCCTTAAGGACGTAGTTTTTCCGACCTCTACCGAGAGCGATCAGACCTTCGGAGTAATGGACTTCAAGGTCAAGGCGGTAAAGAAAACGCCTTGGCGAGTGATAAGGCATTCGTGGTGCAAGTCGACTCTTATAGTAAGAATGTGCTGGGAATCGCTCTACGACCTGATCACAGGCAGATATACCCTTGCCGCAGTCTCAGGTCCTGTTGGAATATCGACTGCTATCGGAAGCGCGGCGAAGGCAGGCTTTCTTTCGGTTTTTTATATAACGGTGCTTATAAGCATCAACCTCGGAATAATGAATCTTTTGCCCATTCCCGCCCTTGACGGAGCGAGAGTGCTGACGATACTGATCGAAATGATCACTAAAAAGAAGCTTCCCCCTAAGGTCGAGGGAGCGATAAACGGAATAGGACTTATCCTTCTTCTCGCCCTATCTGCGGTGATAATGGTGAAGGATATCCTGCAATTGATATTCTGAATTTAAGGAAATTGAAATGCAAAGAAGAAAAAGCAAAGTTATAACCGTGGGCAGCGTCGCTATCGGCGGTAATTCCCCGATAAGCATTCAGTCGATGACAAATACGGATACTCATGACGTTGAGGCGACCCTTGATCAGATAAATAGCCTCGCGTCTCTCGGCTGCGATATAGTAAGGCTTGCTGTACCCGATATCGATGCGGCAAGGACGTTTCGCGAGCTGAAGAGCGCGGGAGTGAAGATCCCCCTTGTCGCGGATATACATTTTGATTATAAAATAGCGATAGAGTCGGCAAAGCTCGGCGCGGATAAAATAAGGATAAATCCCGGAAATATAGGTAGCCGAGATCGTGTGCGAGAGGTAGTCGCTGCCTGCCGCGAATACGGTCTGCCTATAAGGATCGGAGTCAATTCAGGCTCGCTTGAAAAGAATATACTGGAAAAATACGGCGCGCCAACAGCCGAAGCGCTTGCGGAAAGCGCGCTTTATCACGCATCTCTTCTCGAGGAGCTTGATTTTACCGATATTGCCTTATCGGTCAAGGCGTCAGACGTGCGCAGTATGATCGGAGCAAACCGAATTTTAGCAGAAAAGACTCCGTATCCCATTCATCTCGGAGTAACCGAGGCGGGAGCGAGGGAGAGAGCGATCGTCAAAAGCTCCGTCGGTATAGGAACTCTGCTTGCCGAGGGCATCGGAGATACCGTACGCGTATCTCTGACAGATGATCCCACCGAGGAGATAATAATAGCAAAGCATATCTTGAATTCGCTCGGATTATCCGAAAACGGCGGTATGGATATAGTATCCTGCCCGACCTGCGGAAGGACTAAGATAGACCTTATCCCTCTTGTCAAGGAATTTGAGAAAAGAGCCAAAGAGGAAGGGCTTCTTGAAAAGAATATCAAGGTCGCGCTTATGGGCTGCGTTGTAAACGGACCGGGCGAAGCAAGAGAAGCTGACGTTGGAATAGCGGGAGGCAATGGTGAAGGCCTGATATTCAAAAAAGGACAAATTATCAGAAAATGCAAGGAAGAAGAGCTTATAGACGAGCTTATTCGGGAGATCAAAGCATTGCCCTAAGCTCTCTATGAGAAGAAAAGTAATGGCTGAGAATAGATTTTTTGAGGTTTTTAAAAAGTATGCTCCCGAGAGGGAATACCGAGAGCTTATAAGCTCCGCTCGGGATGTAAGAATTAAATATGATAAGGAAAACCGCAGAGTTGAGATCGAAATGTTTTTTGATTCTCATAAGGATGCGGAGCTTATATACGAAATAGAGGATCAGTGCAGAGCGCTTTACGAGCTGCAGTCCTTTAAGATACTTCCTCACTTTCCGAAGGAGACGTTTGACGTCAACCGCTTTTCCGAGATAGCAACCGAGGCGGCGCTTTGCGGCGCTGTAACGAGCGGCTTCTTCTCGGGCGCGGAGTATATCGATAACGGAGAGGTCATAAGAGTAGGAATACCTTATTACATAGAGGGCGTTAATTTCGTTAAAAACGCAAGGACAGAGGAAACTCTTGAAAGAATACTTTATTCAAGATACGGCGTTACGCGTAAAATAGAGATAACCGAGGGCAGCGGAGCTGCGGAGCGAGCTAAGGTCATCGAGGCAAGGAAGGCTGAGAAGATCATCAAGGCAGAGGCGGAGAACCGCGAGAGGGCAAGGGAAGAGCGAGAGGCATATTACGCTTCAGCTCAGGGCGCAAGCGAGCCCGATCCCAAGCTCGGATTTGAGAGGCGCGCGGGAATATCTATGGCGACCGGTAAGTATGAGGACATCTCAGAGACGAGATTTCTTAGAGGCGCAACTGTATACAATACCGAGGGCGCAGACGTATTTTACGGCGAGCCCTTTGAAATACTTGAGCCGACACCCTTAGCTGAGGCGCTTTCCGTCAAGGGGCAGGGAATATTCCTCGGCACAGTGTTTTCGGTAGAGCTAAAGGAAAACCGCCAGGGAACGAGAGTGACCTTGACCCTCGGTATCTCAGACGGAACTGCGGGTATATACGTTAAAAAGAGCTTTTTGCCCGATGAAGCGGCATTCGCCAAGGGAATGAAGCCGGGCGGGCATCTTGCCGTTCTCGGCAAGCCTATGCGCGATAAATTTGATAACGAGCTTTTCATATCCTTGAAATCCGCGATGAAGATAAAGAAGGAAGAGCGGCAGGATAAGGCTGAGAATAAGAGAGTAGAGCTTCATTTGCATACCAATATGTCGCAAATGGACGCTCTTATTACCCCCAAGGATCTCGTTAATACTGCGATAAGATGGGGGCATAAGGCGATAGCCGTCACCGACCACGGCAACGTGCAGGGCTTCCCTGAGGTCATGCTTGCTCTTGAAAAAGCGGCGGATGCAGACCTTAAGATACTTTACGGTATGGAAGCATACTTTGTCAATGATACCGCAAGGTGCATTTTCGGAAATAAATACCCTGCGTTTGACGATGAAATGGTCGTTTTCGATATTGAGACAACGGGTCTTTCCAACCGCACCTGCAAGATTATTGAGATAGGCGCAGTTAAGATCAAGGCGGGCGAGATAATAGACCGTTTTGACATTTTCGTTGACCCCGAGGAGCCTATTTCCGAGTTTATAACCAATCTTACCTCGATAACGGACGAAATGGTGAAGGGCGCGCCTAAGGAAAGAGAAGCGATAGAGCAGTTTCTTGCCTTTGCGGGTGACTCTATGCTCATCGCTCACAACGCCGCCTTCGACGTTGGATTTATCAGAGTCGCCGCAGAAAGAAGCGGTATACCCTTTACGAATTCCTATCTTGATACGGTAGGTCTTTCAAAATATCTAAATAACGGAATAAAGAACCATAAGCTTGATACGATAGCTAAGTTTTACGAGCTTCCCGAGTTTCACCACCACAGAGCAGAGGACGATGCGGCAATACTTGCCGAGATATTCTTCGTTATGCAGAAGAGGCTCCGCGGAGAGGGAATAACGAGCTTCCCCGCGCTTATGAACGAAATGAGCGAGAAATCCGATCCCTTGAAGCTGCCTATGTATCATATGATAATATTGGCGAAAAATCAGGAAGGACTTAAAAATCTCTATAAGCTCGTCTCATTCAGCTATCTTAACTACTATAAGAAAAAGCCGAGAATGCCGAAATCGGTTCTCGAGCAGTACAGAGAAGGTCTTATAATAGGCTCTGCCTGCGAGGCAGGCGAGCTTTACCGCGCGATACTGGACGGAAGAGCGGAGCAGGAGATCGAGGAGATCGCATCCTTCTACGATTATCTTGAGATACAGCCTGTCTGTAATAACCGTTTCCTCATTGCCGAGGGCAAGATCGCGGACGACGAGGGAATAAGAGATATCAACCGCAGGATATGCGCGCTTGGAGATAAGCTCGGAAAGCCTGTCTGCGCGACCTGTGACGCGCACTTTCTCAATAAAGAGGACGAGGTATACAGAAGAATTATCCTTGCGGGAATGAAGTTCTCGGATGCGGATAACGAGCTTCCGATATACCTTCGCACCACCGATGAGATGCTTTGTGAGTTTGAGTATCTTGGCGAGGAGCTTTGCCGAAGAGTAGTAATAGAAAACCCGAATAAGATCGCGGATATGTGCGAGAAGATCCGCCCGATACCCAAGGGCAGATACGAGCCGGATATTCCGGGCGCGGCAGATGAGCTTACCGAATCCTGCTGGAGAAGAGCGCGCGATTGGTATGGCGATCCTTTGCCCGAAATAGTTGAAAAAAGGCTTGAAAAAGAGCTTACTTCTATTATAAATAACGGATTTGCCGTGCTTTATATGATCGCCGTCAAGCTCGTTGCGTATTCCGAAAGCCTCGGATACCAGGTTGGCTCGAGAGGCTCGGTCGGATCGTCCTTCGTTGCAACGATGTCTGGTATATCAGAGGTCAACCCTCTGCCGCCTCATTACCGCTGCCCTAAATGCCGACATACCGAGTTCTTTACGGACGGAACGGTTGGCTCGGGCTTCGACCTTCCCGATAAGCTTTGCCCCGAATGCGGTGAGCCGCTTATAATGGACGGTCACGATATCCCCTTTGAGACCTTCCTCGGCTTCAAGGGAGACAAGTCCCCCGATATAGACCTAAACTTCTCGGGTGACGTTCAGGGTAAAGTCCATAAATACACCGAGGAGCTTTTCGGAGAGGGTCACGTCTTCAGAGCGGGAACTATCGGTACTCTCGCCGATAAGACCGCGTGGGGATACATAAATAAGTACCTTGACGAAAGAAAAATTGTTATTCCGAGAGCGCAGGTCGACTATATGGTAACCCAGATGGTGGGAATAAAGAGAACGACCTCTCAGCACCCGGGCGGCATAATAGTTGTACCGACGGAGTATGAGATATACGATTTCTCCCCCGTTCAGCATCCTGCGGATGACCCAAACTCCGATATTATCACAACGCACTATCAGTTCTCATATCTTCACGATACGATCCTGAAGCTTGACGAGCTTGGCCACGATATGCCTACCAAGTACAAGATGCTTGAAAGGTATACAAATACGAGTGTTCTTGACGTTAAGATGAATGATAAGAGTATATACGAGCTTTTCCGCTCGACAACGCCCCTCGGAATTACTCCCGAGGATATAGGCGGAGTCCAGGTCGGCACATTTGGCATTCCCGAATTCGGCACAAGATTCCTGCAGCAGGTTCTTCTTGACGCAAAACCCGTAACCTTCGCGGACCTTCTTCAGATATCGGGTCTTACCCACGGAACGGACGTTTGGCTCGGAAATGCGCAGGATCTGATCAAAGCGGGTATATGCACGATCTCCGAGGTCGTTGGAACAAGAGACGGAATAATGCTTTACCTTATAAGAAAGGGCATAGACGATTCCACGTCATTCAAAATAATGGAGGACGTACGAAAAGGAAGAGGACTCACCCCCGATTACGAAAAGGTAATGCGTGAGAATGATGTCCCCGATTGGTATATTGGCTCTTGTAAAAAGATAAAATACATGTTCCCGAAGGCTCACGCGGCGGCATACGTTATGTCGGCGATACGTCTTTGCTGGTATAAGATATACTATCCTATGGAATTCTATGCCGCCTTCTTCAGCGTAGCTCCGGGCGGCTTCAATGCCGAGATAGCCGGCGGCGGATACAAAGCAGTTTCGGCTTGTATTGATGAGATCGAAAAGAAGAGTCAGGAGGGAACCGCTACCGCGAAGGACAATGAAATGCTCGCCACAATGCAGCTCGTAAGAGAGGCGCTTGCAAGAGGCGTAGAATTCCTCGGAGTAGACCTTATGAAGTCTGATGCAAAGCTCTTCTTGCCCGAGGGCGGAAAGATCAGAATGCCCTTCAACTCGCTCCCGGGACTTGGTGATACAGCCGCAGAGAAGATCGTTGAGGCAAGAGATAATAACGTTATATTCTCTATCCAGGAGCTTCGCGAGAAGTCGGGCATATCAAAGTCTATCGTTGAGCTTCTCAGGAGAAACGGAGTTCTCGGCGGACTCAGCGAGACTAATCAGATATCTTTGTTTTAGTTAATAAAAACCAATATTATAAGCATACGCGCGCATTCCTTATCTCCGTTTTTGGAAAGAAAGAGAAACGCCGCTAAAGCAATAAGTAAAATATCCTCAAGCTCGAGCTTGGGAAAACGGTGAAGGTCGAAAAGGCTTCCTATCTTATTAAGTATACCGCCAAGGAAGCCCTCGCCTTCATCTTTTTCTTTAGCGCAAAAGCATTCTACCTCGGGAGTATCTTCCTCGATCTCGACCTCGGGCTTAACTCCTATTTTTATCTCTCGACGCTTCGGCTCGGTGTATATTACCTCAGGCGCGGGATCTTCATGCGATAAAAGCGCAGTACCGTTGTAATTATCAGGCAGCTTGATCCTTCCTTCATCTTTTGTGTAGCTTCTCGAGTACATTATTTGTTTCCTATCAGGTCTATTACGTCAAAGACCGTCATCATAGTATCGATCGCGCTCCGCCTTTTCTCTGAAACGTATGGCTTAAGAGAGGAGAGAAGAGAGCCTCGGAGCTTCTTTCGCGACCTAATGCCGCTATCCTCCGTTGAAGCTGCATTTGCCGAGGTCGGAATAGCTTCGCTCGGCTTTTCATTCCGAGAGTCACCGTCTTCTTCGGGAGCATTTTTTTCGCCTAAGGTCTTGATCTTTTCTATAAGCTCGGGATTCTCCATTATTAAAGAGACGAGCTTTGCGATGTCCATACCCGAATCCATATCAGCTCCCCCTCTTATAGTTCTTGACTATACGCATGGCATCCATCATATTGATCCGCTCAGCTCCCGAAATAGCTTCTCTCAGCTTTTTCATTTCGCTCTCGGGCGGAGGATTATCGGGTATCTTTATACCGTGGCTTGATGCGATCGCCACAACAGTCGCCCAAAGCTCCCTATCCTGAAGGTTTGCAAGCGCATCAAGCTTTGATTTGTCTATTTTCATATTTACCCCCTTGGTTTATTATCTATAATAAGTATATTCATCTAAAAGCATATGAGTTCAAAAGGATAAATAAAAAATGAAATGTTTAGTATTCTCCGATTCACACGGATATTCACTGTTTATGATGAGAGCTGCAGCAAAGCACCCTGATGCTGAGGTGATCTTTTTTCTCGGAGACGGTCTATCCGACCTCGAGCATCTCTTTGAAAGATACCCCGATAGGTGCTATCTTGCTGTAAGAGGCAATTGCGACCGTGAGGTCGTGGCATTGGGCAAAGGCGTGCCCAAAACCGATCGCATCGAGCTTTGCGGAAAGAAGATAGTCTTTTCGCACGGAGACCTTTACGGCGTAAAATTCGGGATAGAAGGATTAGAGAGGCTTGCAGCATCCGAGGACGCGGATATAGTTCTTTTCGGGCATACGCACAGTCCCACGTCTGCATATATTCCAAAAGAGGAAGGCGGAGCGGATGAAGACGTATCAGAGGAGGGCAAGAAGCCTCGCCGCCCATACTACATTTTTAACCCCGGAAGCATCGGTATGCTCGGTTCGCCCACCTTTGGAGTTATAACCTTGACCGAAGGGCAAGAGCCTCTTTTCTCCTTCGGCTCGTTTAACTAAATACCCCTAAATATAAGAAAATAAATTATAAAGGATTGTTTTTTTGAGAAAAATATAATAAAAGCTTAAATTTTATACGACTTTGACTGGAATAATCGGAAAATGTAAAAAAATAAAGCTTGTCACGGTAAAATATGCCGAAAAATATAAGATTATAGAACATATAAAAAGCTCCCCTGCAGATGGATCACCCCATATCCGCAAGGGAGCTTTATTGATACTTTAATACTTACTTAAAATTGCTTTTATACGGTCTGCCGCGTTCTCGCAGATGCTAACGGTAAGTTCCTCGCTGACGCATTCGATCATAATTCTTACAACCGGCTCTGTGCCCGATGGTCTGATAACGAGCCTTCCCGAGCTTTCCTTCCTTGAAAGTATCTCGTTGGTCTCATCGATTATCGCCTTGATGCCTTCGTCGGTAGAGAATGCCTTCTTCTGCGCATCTGTCGCCTTGACGTTGACGAGATGCTGAGGATACTTCTTCATAACCGAAGCAAGCTCTGAGTATTTTCCGCCGCTTCTGTAGAGTGTATCGAGAATATGAAGAGCTGTAAGCTGTCCGTCACCCGTTGTGGCATAATCGCGGAGAATAACGTGTCCCGATTGCTCGCCGCCGAGAGCATAGCCCTTTGCTTCCATTTCCTCAAGCACGTATCTGTCTCCAACCTTTGTGGCAACGAAATTCAAGCCGTTCTCCTCGCAATACTTCGCGAAGCCAACGTTGGACATTATTGTTCCAACAACGGTGTTCTTACGAAGACGCTCGTTTTTCTTCATATCGGTGGCTAATATAGCCATAATATAGTCGCCGTCGATCTCGCGCCCCGTCTCATCAACGGTAAGGCACCTGTCCGCATCGCCGTCAAAGGCGATACCGATGTCATAGCCGTTTTCCTTGACGAATGCCGCAAGGTTTTCTATGTGAGTCGAGCCGCAGTTCGTATTTATGTTCTTTCCGTCAGGCTCGTAGGAGAGATAGGTTGCCTCAATTCCGAATCTTGAGAAAAGCTTCATCGCCGTGGAGCTTGCCGAGCCGTTGGCGCAGTCAAACGCAACCTTTATTCCCGAAAGATCGGGGGATACTGTGCTTGCAATATAATCAACGTACTTATCAACGAGAGTGAGATCCTCTGTAATTGCTCCGATCCTCTCGGGCTTTGCGTAAGAGGACGAGAAGATTATATCCTCGATAGTCTCTTCAAGCTCGTCTGAAAGCTTGAATCCGCTGCCTGCGAAGATCTTTATACCGTTGTATTCATATGGATTGTGAGATGCAGAGATCATAACGCCTGCGTCAAATCCGAAATTTTTGACGATGTAAGCTACCGCGGGAGTGGGTACGACGCGCACTCTGACCGAGTCGCATCCCATCTCTGAAAGTCCCTCTGATATAGCATCGTCGAGCATATCCTTTGATATTCTCGTATCTGTTCCTATAAGCACCTTAGGCTCGCGAACGTCTTTCAGTAAAACTGTACCGAGAGCAAGGCCTATATTTTTAGCAAGCTCGGCGGTGAGAAATTCGTAAGCGATTCCTCTGACGCCGTCTGTTCCAAAAAGCTGCCTCATAAATTAATCCTTTCTTGGCTTGATAACGGGAGTTATCTGATTGTGGTAGATCGAATTTGCTTCGATCACTCCTCTGACGGAGGAAACGGGGTAGACAAGTGTGTTCTTGCCGATGACCGTACCGGGATAAAGCACACTGTTGCATCCGATCTCGGAAAAGTCGCCGAGCATAACGCCGAATTTGCGAAGCCCCGTCGCAAAAACCTCGTCTCCCATACGTACGTTGATATTTGAATGATCAAGCTTGAAATTAGAAGCGATCGCGCCCGCTCCGAGATGCGATTTATAGCCCATTATCGAATCGCCAACGTAGTTGTAGTGGGGAAGCTGAACGGAATCAAAAACGATAGCGTTCTTGATCTCTGTGCTGTTGCCGATAACCGCGCCGTCGCCAATGAGAGCAGATCCGCGGATGAATGCTCCGCATCTGACCTCGGTATTATGACCTATGATAGTGGGCGGAAGAATGGTTGCCTTAGGGTCTATTTTAGCATCCTTGGCGGCGAATACGCCTTCGCTTATCTCGTCGTATTCATCGGGCGAAAGCTTTTTCTGAAGCTCGATTATGTAATCCTTTATTTTCGGAAGCGCCTCGTGAGGATAAGTAGTTCCGTCAAGAAGCTCCTTTGCAAGAGTATGCGAGGTATCGTATAGCTCGCTCGTTTTCGGTAAATTCATTTCTTTTCTCCGATCGTAAAAGCTGACTTAGCTATTCTTAATATATAAAAATAACGAATTGACGTGCAAATATATTGCAAAAAACAAATATTTTTACAAAAATATTTTATCACACTGCGCTCTATAATTCCATTGACAATTATAACAAAGTTTTATTTTTCGTTTCGTCAATCTTTATAAAAAATGATACATAAAAATAAACAGAAGTTTAGAAAACTGTATAAAGTGCTATAAAACCAATCAACCCGCTATACTATTTTACCAACCGATTATACTATTTTACAAATGCAAAATAGCTATTGAATTTAGAAGTCAAGTATGATAAAATAATATGGAAAGCAAAACTAAGGAGAAAAAAAGATGAATGGACCGAGAGGCGGAATGCCGCCCCCATTGAAAGTCAAGGACGATCCGATATCGCGTCCGTCCTCGCTTCGAGAAGTACCTGCATATATTTTTAAAAGAGTAAAGTCCTTTCTTTTCAGGCTTTTCTATATAATCGGACTTGTTTGGGAGTCCTCACCCGCTATACTGATAGCGATGAGCGCTCTTTGCGTTTTTGACGGCGTTCTGCCCGTTGTCGGCGCTTATATAACGAGAGATCTTCTCAACGGAATATCGGCGCTCATAAAGGACGGAGCTTTGGAAAAGAGCGAGCTATACAGCGACCTTTTCGTGATCATGGGACCCGTTATATTCATTTTCGCAATGGAAATGATATATCTCTTTTTCAAAAGAGTTTTAGCGAGGCTCAATACCTTCGTCACCGCTATTGCGGGCGAGCTTGTCGTCAATCATATAAAGCTTAAGATCCTCGGCAAGGCGAAGGGAGTCGATCAGCGCTCTTACGATGATCCTGATTTCTATGAGAAGCTCGAAAATGCCAACCGCGAGGCGGGAATGCGCCCGATACATATTCTTGCGGCAACCTTCAAGGTCATAAGCGGTATCATAAGCGTGGGATCGTTTATCGTTGTGCTTGCAACCCTCACTCCCATAGCTCCGATCATCGTTATTCTCGCGTCCGTCCCGGGAGCGATAGTCAACTATCATTTCAGAAATACGAATTACCGCTACATACGCCGCAATTCCAAGGAGCGCCGCCGTATGAACTACTATTCGTCGATAATGACGGATAAGGACAAAGCGAAGGAGATCAAGATCCTCGGACTTTCGGATACCTTTACCGATAAGTACAAAAATGCTTTTTCGGGCTATTACAAGGGCTTGAAGCGAATTATGGTAAGAGAATGCGTGACTCAGGTGCTGGTAAGCCTCGTATATATAGTCGCAAGCGGCGCGCTATTCGTTTTCGTTGCGTACAGCGTTGTATTCAAAAGCGGTCTTATCGGAGATTATTCGCTTTATTCGGGCGCGCTGAACTCGATAACCTCATACGTCTCAACGATCGTTACGTCCACCGCAACCATATATGAAGGAACTCTCTTCATAGAAAACGTTCTTGACTTTATGAAGGAGAAGGAGACGGTCGTACCGACCGTTGATCCGCCTCGTATCCCCGAAAGAAACGTACCGCATACGATAGAATTCAAAAACGTCAGCTTCCGATATCCCGGCACCTCAAAGGATGTCATTAAAAACGTTGACCTTACGCTTAAGACCGATGAAACGGTTATCCTCGTCGGACTCAACGGAGCGGGAAAGTCGACCCTTCTTAAGCTTCTTATGCGACTTTACGACCCGACCGAGGGCGCTATCCTTCTTGACGGAAAGGATATAAGAGAATACGACGTAAAGGAGCTTTACTCCATGTACGGAATAGTATTCCAGGACTTCGGAAGGTATGCTGACACTGTGACTGAAAATATCCGCTTCGGAGACGTGGAGAGGGAAGGCGATCTCGGAGCGATAGAGAATGCTGCCGAAGCCGCAAATGCCAAGGACTTCATATCCGAGCTTCCCGAAGGCTTTGAGACTCATCTGACGAGAATGTTTGAGGAAAACGGCATAGAGCCCTCGGGCGGTCAGTGGCAGAAGCTATCGGTCGCAAGAGCATTCTATAAGGACTCAGAAATTCTGATAATGGACGAGCCTACCGCCTCTCTTGACCCGCTTGCGGAGCAGGAGGTCATCAATAGCTTCTCGGAGCTTTCGAAGGGAAAGATAAGCGTTTTCGTTTCGCATAGGCTCTCAGGCGCTACCACGGCAGGTAAGATCATCGTCCTCGATGACGGCGCGGTTGCCGAAATGGGAACTCATAAGGAGCTCATGGAGCTTGGCGGAATATATAAAGATCTATTCACTACTCAGGCAAAGCGATATGTCAGTAATTGACGAAAAAACTGCAAAATGTAAAATAAAGTTATAAAAAACAAATTAAAAGCTACCGATACTCATATTCCCGATCAAGGGTAATACGCATAGCGGTAGCTTTTTTTATTTTGATTTTAAGCGGCGTTCTGATCGTTTTTATCGGTATAGTAGTGCGAGCCTACTATCTCGTAATAAATGCTATCGGCAATATCTCTCGGGACGCCCTCTTCAAAGGGGGATGAAAGACCTGCGGCGATAAGCGCGTCAACGAAATCGGCATCCCCCTCGGTCGAATCTATTATCCTTTTGTACGCCTCGAGTCCCGCTCCGCTTTCCTTACCTTCAAGGAAGTATATCTCAAGCGAGGGAATGATAGACGTGCAATATGATTGAACGTAGAATGGATAGAGAAAGATATGAGGGATGAATACTGCGTCCACGCTGTTGATATATTCTGTATTGAAGCTGAAGAATTCAGCCGCCTCAACGACCGCGCGGTCAAGCCTTTCTTTAGTGATCTCCTCGAAGGGGATAGCATAGGCTATTTCCTCAAACTTTGCGTAGAAGCTCTGATAAGCAAGAACGTTCAGCGCGCTGGACATCTGATAGTAAGTCAGATATTGAAGCTCCTTTTCCGTGAGCTTATCCTTCGCGTAATGGAGCATAAGCATTTCGAGTCCCTGCGAGCTTATCTCCTGCTTGTCAAGAGACGAGGTGCTTCCGAAGTTAATATAGTTTTCCGCAAAGTGACCGAATTCGTGGAAAAGAGTGGTCATATCTTCTACCGAGCCCGTTGCGCTCATAAATATGAAGGGCGCTTCGTAGGCGTCAAGATAGGTCGTGAAAGCTCCCGGAGCGCGGTTGGTTGCTTCCTTTTCTATATCAAAAAGACCAAACTGAAGCATGTAGCCGTATATGTCGTAAAGCTCGATATCTATATCGTGAAGTATATCGTAAGTGGTATTTACGGTAAAATCGAGCGGCTTATTTTCAAGAGAGGTGTTCTGAAAATAATTATAGAATACGTAGTAGTCAAGAACGGCAAAGATGGGTATAACGTATTCGCGCACCTCGTCAAGAAAGGCAGACATATCCTCGGGAGTATAGTCTCTGCCCATTGATTCGTAGGCGTAGTCGATATAGCTTTCATTGCCAAGCTCATCGGCGATAAGCTTCCTCGTTTTAAAGAGCAGTACGAGTATCTCCCCCGATCTTTTGGCAGTCTTCTTCTCATACTCCTGCATGCAGAAGGCTTTAGCGCGCAGATAATCCTCGGAGCTCTCACCGTATTTTTCGAGGTATTCATCAAGAATTTCGTCAACGGTGCCCGTCTTATTAAGGTAAGTTACCTCAACAGTTGCCGTGGAAAGAGAAGAGTATTCCGCCTCAAGCTCTTCCTCTCTTGCCCAAAGCTCGATCATCGTATCGGTGAATTTTCCGCCGTCCTTGTATTCCTCGATAAGACCCTCGCCGAAATAATCCGTCTCAAAGGATTCTGCGTGGGGTGAATTGGCGGCAGCGACGAAAAGATCTTCGATCACCTCTGCGAAGGAGGGATAATTTTTCGTGACGTAAGAATATTCCTCGTTCCAGTATTCTACCGATGAATCCTTCGAATTGTAGATATTAGCGAAAGCATTCATCGTGCGGATATCCGTATATTCGTCCTCAAGATCCTCGATAGCGATAAGCTGATCCTCGTAGGAAATCTCGTTCTTTTTGATCGTCTCGATAAGCGTCTTGAAAGCCGATATGACGGCATCAAAATCGGGCCTTTTATAGCTTATTTCGGAAAAGTTGACAGTCAGCCTGTCATACTCCCTGTATTCGGGCATAACGATGCGGTCGCGCCAGTTGGGATCGTCAGGTACTGTGTCATCATTACCGTCACCCTCGCTCTCGTCTTTACCCGTGTTTTCCGTATCGCCGTCAGTCGTATCATTCTTCATGCAGCTTACCGTTGAAAGAAGCAGGCTTGAAAATATAGATAGCAGTAATATAAGCGATAAGATTCTTTTTATAATAAAAATCGGCATAAATATCTCCGGAAATTATTTGTATCATTATTTTACCATATATTTTAATATAGTTTGGTAACAAATAATAAAAAATATAAGAAAAAACTGTTAACACACGTTCATAAAAAAGCGCGTGCTAAGGTCATTTTTTAAAAGTTGTGTTCATAGAAAATTAACAATTTCTTTTATACAGCTATTGAAATCTACACAAAAATAGTATACAATATCTATGGAAAAAATAAAGCACGAAAAAGGAATAAAAAATGAAAAGATTCGTATATGCGGACAATGCGGCGACAACTCCCGTCAGCCGCGAGGTCATCGCTGAAATGACGCCCGTTTTTGAATCCTTCTGGGGCAACCCCTCGAGCCTTCACGCAAAGGGCAGAGAGGCAAAGGCTATACTTGACTCTGCGAGAGCGAGAATAGCAAAGGTATTCTCATGCCAGCCCTCGGAAATATATTTTACCTCTTGCGGAAGCGAGTCGGATAACTGGGCGATAAAGGGAGCGGCAAGAAGACTTGCCAAAAAAGGCAAAACTCATATTGTAACGAGCGCGATCGAGCATCCCGCGGTGCTTAATACCTGCTATGCTCTCGAGAAGGAAGGCTTCACGGTCTCCTTCATCGGAGTGGACGAGTTCGGTACCGTAAAGATGGACGAGCTTGAAGCAGCCGTAACGGATAAGACGGCTATCGTTGCTATAATGTACGCCAATAACGAGATCGGAACTATCCAGCCGATCGAAAAAATAGCTGAGATCGCCCATGCCAAAGGCGCATTGATGTTTACGGACGCCGTTCAGGCTGTCGGCAACGTTGATATAGATCTTTCGAAGCTCAAGGTAGATATGCTTGCGCTTTCGGGGCATAAGCTCCACGCGCCCAAGGGCATCGGAATGCTCTATATAAGAAAGGGCGTCGTTATCGATAACCTTGTAGACGGCGGCGGTCAGGAGTCGAGGAAGAGAGCGGGAACAGAGAACCTTCCTTATATAGTAGGTCTCGCAAAGGCTCTCGAGGTCGCGAAGGAAAAGCTTGCGGATATCCCCGAGCTTGAAAGGAAGAGAGACAGACTTATCGAGGCTCTCACAAAGCTCCCCTATTCAAAGCTCAATGGGCATAGAACGGAGCGCCTTGCAGGCAACGTAAACGTTGGCTTTGAGTTTATCGAGGGCGAGAGCATGCTTCTCTGGCTTGATATTTCGGGCATCTGCTGCTCAACGGGCTCTGCCTGCTCATCGGCATCGCTCGAGCCGTCTCACGTTTTGCTTGCCTGCGGCGTGCCTCACGAAAAGGCTCACGGCTCGGTAAGACTTTCGATATCTCACGAGACGACCGATGAGGATATCGACTATATTATAGAAACACTCCCCCCGATAGTTGAAAAACTCAGAAATATGATCCCCCTTTGGGAAGAAGTAGTAAAATCAGGAAAGGTTTAATATTATGCAGTACAGTGAAAAGGTAATGGATCATTTTATGTCGCCCCGTAACGTAGGCGAGATCGAGGATGCCAGCGGTGTTGGAACGGTTGGCAACGCAAAGTGCGGAGATATCATGAAGATGTATCTCAAAATAGACGATAACGGTATAATAACCGATTGCAAATTCAAGACCTTCGGATGCGGCGCGGCTATCGCAACCTCTTCAATGGCGACCGAGCTTATCAAGGGTCACACCGTTGAGGAGGCTCTTAAGCTTACCAATAGCGCGGTAGTCGAGGCGCTTGACGGACTTCCGCCCGTTAAGGTGCATTGCTCGGTGCTTGCCGAGGAAGCGGTAAAGACCGCTATCGCAGACTACTATCAGAAGATAGGAAAGCCTGTGGATTTTGAGATCGAGAAGAGCGATCACGAAGAATAATATATGAAGGTACTTTTGGGGCTGAGTGGCGGAGTTGACTCCACCTATGCGGCGCTTGCGCTTAAGGATGCGGGCTACGAGGTTGTAGCGGCACATCTTCTTATGCACGGAAAAATGAATGCTGCCGAGGCAAGAGAGTCGGCGGCGGCTCTCGGTATACCTCTTTACGAGGTCGATTGCCGGGATAGGTTTTCGGATATAGTAATTGAAAATTTTATAAACGAATATACCACCGCAAGGACTCCTAATCCCTGCGTTATCTGCAATAGCGAGGTCAAATTCATCGAGCTTTTAAGGCTTGCGGACGAGCTTGGCTGCGAGAAGATCGCCACGGGTCATTACGCCTCGGTTGAAAGAATTGAGGACTCCGAGGGCGAGCTTTACGCGATCAAGCGCGGCAAGGACTCATCGAAGGATCAGACCTATATGCTCTGGCGGCTTCCCGAGTCGGTTCGCAAAAGGCTTATACTTCCGCTTTCGGGTATCACCAAAGCAGAGATACGAAGCGAAAGCAAGGAAAGAGGGCTTGAGGCTGCCGATAGGTCGGATAGCCAGGAGATATGCTTTATCACAGAGGGTGATTATGCCGACTATCTTGAAGAAAAGCGCGGTAAATTTCCCGAGGGCAACTTCGTCTATGAGGACGGAAGCGTAGCGGGTCGCCATAAGGGCATTATCCGCTATACCGTCGGGCAGAGAAGAGGGCTTGGCATCAGCGCGCCGACAAGGCTTTTCGTCACAGGTATAGATAAAGAAAAAAACGAGGTAGTCATCTCGGATAAGGATCCCATTTTCAGCGAGGTAACCGTATCGGGAATAATATATTCGGGAATGCGCGAGCCGAAAGCAGGCGAAAGCCGCGAGCTTTCTGTCAAGCTCAGATACGCAGCGAAGCCAAAGGCAGCGACCGTCACCTTTTTTGGAGATAAAGCGACAGTGAAGCTTCACGAGACCGAAAGAGCCGTAGCTCCCGGTCAGAGCTGCGTTATGTATGACGGCGATTTGCTCTTAGCCGGCGGTTTTATAGACTCGGCAAAATAAATTTTAATAATATTCAGCGCCGATTGGGGCATTTGATCCCGATCGGCGCTTTGCTTTTTCTTCTTCGGTAGAACGAAATATAAAAAATGAAATTAAATAAAATAAGCCTTGAAATCAAAAAAACTTTGTGCTATAATTTAATTGCGACGTAACTAAATATCTCACACAAGGGTGTACTATGCCATTTTAGTACTTCCGCCTTTTTCTATACCTTGTGTGCTAAAGTTGCGTCGCGGCAAAGTGAAGTGCTTTATGGAGTGCGCTCGCTTTGCGGGCGCATTTTTTTATTCTAATTCAAAAAAGGAGAAAAATTATGAAAAGAGTCATTATTCTTTTGCTGCTATGTATCGCTACGGTATTATCCATTACAGCTTGCAAAGAGAAGCCCTCGAATGATGATACGGACGGTATCACGGATAACGAAAATAATGATAAAAACGAAGGAGATAATAGCGGCGATAATGTAAACGATGCTCCGAGTGATGACAAACATACTCATGTTCTGATTTATAAGGAAGCAAAGGCAGCTACCTGCACCGAAGACGGAAACGTTGAATATTATTCCTGCGGTGGATGCAATAAAACATTTTCGGATTCTGCGGCGACAAACGAGATAACCGAAACAGCTATCGCCGCAAAGGGCCATAATGCAGCTCACGTTGAAGCGAAAAATGCAACTTGTACCGAGGACGGAAATGCCGAGCATTGGTTTTGCTCCGAATGCGATAAAGCTTTTGCTGATGAAGAGCTGAAAAACGAGCTTTCAACTGTAGTAATAGCAGCGGGACACAGTTTTTCAGACGAGTGGTCAACTAATACAATTTATCATTGGCGCGAGCCGCTCTGCGATCACGACGTAAAAGGAGAGCACGGCGAGCATAGCTTCAAAGACGGTGTATGTACCGTTTGCGGTACAAAAGAAATAATTGAAACAAAAGGACTTGCATACGCAACCAACGATGATCTGAAATCATATAAAATCACCGGTATGGGCGCCGCGAGTGGCGTTAATATTGTAATTCCCGCGTATATCGACGGTACTCCCGTCACAGCCATTGCTCCCGAAGCATTCCAAAGGAACCAGGCAATACAAAGCCTCGTTATTCCTGACACTGTTGAAAAAATCGACTCTTTGACGTTCTCGCGTTGTACAAGCCTTACAAGCATAACGATCGGAAACGGTGTCACAAGCATCGGCAATTCTGCGTTCGAATATTGCTATAGCCTTACGAGCGTAGAGTTTGCTGAGAACAGCAAACTCACAAGCATCGGCGATGAAGCGTTCTATTATTGCAGAAGCCTTACAAGCGTGACGATCCCGGACAGCGTTACAAGAATCGGCGAATCTGCATTCTATTCTTGCGCTAACCTTGCAAGCATAAAGGTTAGCGAAAATAATACTAAATATAAGGATATTAATGGAAATCTTTATAGCAAGAATGGAGAAACTCTTATACAATATGCTATAGGCAAAATTGACACAAACTTTACGATCCCGAACAGCGTTACAAGCATCGGCAATTCTGCGTTCTATTCTTGCAATAGCCTTACAAGCGTGACGATCCCGAACAGCGTTACAAGCATCGGCAATTCTGCGTTCCATTATTGCACAAGCCTTACAAGC
>JAFTQV010000024.1 GCA_017462605.1 Clostridia bacterium
GCCAATACTCTGTCTGTAAACAAAGCCAACTACTCATCCACCGCAAGCGGTTCCCCTTCCCTCGCAAGGGAAGGCTTAAGGATGATGTGTCGGGCGAGGGGCGTAATGAATTGCGCAAGCGCATGAATTGACACATTGTGTCATGAATTGAAAGCAAGCTTTCATGAATTGCCCTTCGAGCATTAAATGTCACCTTCGGTGAGTCGATATATTCACTTTCGCGAAATGCCTTCACGAAAGATGAATTTGATATATCTCGCTTTGCTCGATTCGATATGCCTTTCTTACGAAAGGCTCGATATGTCACCTTCGGTGACGTGAAAAAAGTCAGAGAGTTCCGAGCTATGGCTCATATAAAAACTCTCTGCCTTTTTGCAGTAAAATTTTCGGAATTACTTATTGTCTGCCTTAACGCTGACAACTTCAACACCCTTGTAGTAACCGCAAGCCTTGCAAACTCTGTATGCAAGATTGTACTCGCCGCACTGAGGGCACTTTACAAGGTTGGTGGGCTCTTCGAGCTTCCAAACGCTGGAGCGTCTCTTCATCTTTCTCGAATAAGAAGTTTTTCTCTTTGGTACTGCCATTGTTGTTTACCTCCTTAGGTGAGTATGCCATATCGGCATTCTCGAATGTATCATAATTTTTTATTATTCTTGCTCTTCCTGCTTCATTTTTTCAAGCAGCTTCTGAAGCGGCATAAGTCTCGGGTCTATCTCCTTTTCGGGGCAGACACACTTGCCGTCGTTCAGGTTTTTGCCGCATTTCGGGCAAAGTCCGAGGCAGTCTTCCTTGCAGAAGAATCGCGAGGGGAACTCAAGCTCAAGCTGCTCTCGCATCTGCTCGTCAATATCGAGAAATCCGTCCTCGATAACAACGTAATCGTCAATTCTTTCCTCGGGCAGGTCCGCTACAATGTCCTTAGTGGCAACGGTTTTCTCAAGGTCAAAGGTGAAACTGCCATTGACAGGGCGAAGACAACGCGCGCAGTAGGATTTATAATCCACGGCAAGGCTGACCTTCATCTGCATATAACCGGCAGTGTTGGTGATTTCACCCGAAACCTTCATGGGAGAAGGAAAACTCGCGTCAAAAAGATCGCTGACGGGAACCTCATCAAGAGAGTTCGGATCAAGCTCATACTCAAACCTTAGGATTTTATCGCCTGCTAAAAGCGGTCTCAGATCAAGCTTCACCGGAACACCTCCAATATTCGGTCGTGACTCCGAAATTCGAATTTTGGCATAGTTTAGGCTATGGTCGCAAAATCGTACACTATATTATATAACTTTACCTTTGCTTTGTCAAGAGGGTTTTTAACTTTTCTTTTTATTTTTTTAAAAGCTAAGAGAGCGATCTTCCGCTTGCCTTGGAAAACCGCTCTCGGTATATTATCTTGTTGTTACCTGTGTTGTACCGTTGAAGAATTTCATCTCAACAAGACCGACGAAATACGCATTGCCCGTATCCGATTCATCGGCATCTTTACCGTCTATCAGTATGCGTAGATTTCTTGTTGTTATCTTTGACTGCGACTTGAAGCTCTCCATAGGCATATGTCCAACGTAGCCGTCCTGAATAACTATCGAAGACCATCTGCCGTTCTTTGAGGAGTCTATATCCATATTGTAGACCCAATATCCGTATCTGTTTTTCGCATGCTCCTCGTTTCTGTAATACTTAGTTGCCGTGACGGGGAGATCTATATATTCGCCGCTTTCCTCGTCATAATACTGGAAGGCAACGGTTGACGGAAAGTCGCATCCCTCACCGTCAACGAAATAGTAGAGGTCGATCATATCGAAGGTGACTTCCTCAAGCCAAACCATATCCATTACGACAGAAGATCCGCGGTCGGAAGCATTCGGCGACCAGTTCGTCCATCTGAACGCCGTGCTTGCATTGAAGGTCGTATATCCGTCGTATACCGAATGAACGTTATCCGAGCTATTACCCTTCGATACCGAGATCGTAGGCTCGCTTATCTCGGTGAAATTGAAATTAATAAGTGAGTTAAGGATCTGATTTGAAGCGACCTCACCGTCCGCGTAAGCGAAGGTGATCTCTATTGTGAGAAAGTCGTTTGGGTCTATCAGGGGATGAGGCGTACCCGTGTCGTACGTTATCGAAATATTGTCGTAAGCCTCGCCGAGATGCTCGGCGCCGCTGTAAATATAAACCTTGTCGCTGTTGTTGTAAAACGTGACCTCTACCGTGACGTACGAGTCGCCGTCAGAGGGAGAAAGCTTTATCGAAGATGAAAGATTAACTCCGAGATAATAGTTAATAGCGGTTGCGGCAGTATCCGCGCCTACCTGGTCTATGATCTCTGCGCCCGAGATGAATACACCGTCCGGCGGAGCGGCGGAAACAGTTCCCGAGATCTCCATATCCTTGACTATGCTTGCGTATCCGAATCCCGTGAAGGTAACGGAAAGGAGAAGCACCGCTACCAAAAGAATCGTATATAATTTTTTCACACGGTACCCCCCTTTCTTTCGTTTCTTAGTCCTCGTCCTCTGACTTTATAGTCTTCATAAGCTCGTTGACGTTGAGCTTCTGTATAACGGTATTTTCATCGATCGTAATTCCGTCCGGGAAAATTACCTTGACAAGATCGCGGCTGACAAGCTCCTCGGTCGTCTCGTAAGGCATTCTGTATCCTTCGTTCTGAGGCTCGCCCATAGGAATTTCGTTCTTTTTCATAACCTCGGCAATAAGCTCCAGCGCGTATTTCAGCGATCTTTCGCTCTTTACCTTGAGAAGCATCGGAACTGCGCCGAGCTTCGGTTTATCCTTCACGTTTGTGAAGCGGTATTTATCGGCGTTGTATTCATCGGGATCAAGCGCGAGATAAACGTGCAGGCTCGAGCCCTTGACGTTGAGCTTCGCGCACTGGAGTCTGCCCTTATTGAACGACTCAAACGCCCAGCTCGATCTTGCCTTGACTCCCTTGTAGGAGAGAAGAGCATTTTTAACTGCGGTGTAATAATCCTGGATAGCCTCGCCGGACTGAATAAGTCTTGACATGAATGACGTTCTGTATCTTACGTGAACTATCTCGCCGTTGACAAGGCGCACGCCTTCTTCCGCAGCTCCGCTATCCTCGCCGCCCTCGGTGATTATTACCTCGGGCTTAGGCTCTGCCACGGGCTCAGCCTTAGCTTCTGCCTTTTCGTCCTCGGCAGGTTCAGGCTCTGCTGCGGGCTCAGCCTTGGCTTCGACCTTTTCGTCATCGGCGGGTTCAGGCTCTGCCACGGGCTCAGCCTTAGCTTCTGCCTTTTCGTCCTCGGCGGGTTCAGGCTCTGCCACAGGCTCAGCCTTAGCTTCTGCCTTTTCGTCCTCGGCAGGTTCAGGCTCTGCTGCGGGCTCAGCCTTAGCTTCGACCTTTTCGCTCTCGGTGGGCTTAGGCTCTGCTGCGGGCTCGGGCTTAGGCTCTTGGGGAAGAGGCTCAGCATCGGGCTCGCTCTTATTTTCGGGCTCTTCGGTGTACGTTCCGTAAAGCTTATCGTAATTGTCTACCTTAATATTATATACGTAGAGCAGCTTGGTGTTCGTAGGAATATAGAAGCTCGTGCAGGTCTGATCCTCATTCTCATTCATAAGAATGGGAGAGTTGATAGTGTCTCTTATCTCAAGCATTTCGTTGAAGGTATCAACGAGGAGTACCTGATAGCCTGTGGTATCAAAGCGGTTATTGATCTTCTGAATAAATGATCTGTAAGCCGCGACGAGCCTTTTGACCTTAAGACTGTAATTTATATGAGTGTTTCTCGTCAGATAAACGAAAAGCACGAATGCGATAATAAGAATAACGTCGAGACCCGAAAGAGCTATCGCAGGGATAAGGAAAAGATCCTTATTCAGCGCTCTGTCGCACGCGAGTATCTTATTTTCCGTCGCGGGGACGGCGGTTGACATCTCAACGTTTACCGTCTTTTTGGTAAGGGGAACTATAAGAGAAACGACGTATTCGCTTGAATTGTCTTCCTCAAAGTCCTCGCAAAGACTTAAAACGCTTATATGCATCTTAACGTTAAGAGAGCTTACCGCGCCGGTAAGATCGTATGTATCGATAAACTTCTCCGCAAGGGAGTTGTATTGCTCATAGTCGATCGTGATCTTCTCATTGATCGAAAGGGAGCTTGAATCATTCTTCGTTACCTTCACCTCTGGGACCGTGTCGTAAACAGGGGCGAAAAGAGATATTCCGCTCGTGGGGTCCTTTATAAGAAGCTGCGTATCGATCTTGTAAACGTATTCGTAGTCAACGCTCTCTGCATCCATTGCAAGTTTGTACTTGAAATCCGCTTCTACCTTATCGATAAGAGAAGCAACGTAGGCAGAGCCGCCCGGAAGAACGTCGTCCTCGAAGAAATCGTTCTCCTTAAGATAGACCTTGTAATCAACAGAGCCTTCCTCGGCGTAGCTTATGTAGTAGGTCTTATTCAGCGTGTAGTAAACGAACGAGAAGGCAATCGCGAGTAAGGTAACGACGATTATAGCAGCGGCGCCTATCCTCTTCCATATCGTTCGCTTTCTTTGATATTCCGCTCGTTTTATCTTTTCTTCTTCTGACATTATAATGCCCTCGCTTTAAAGTATTGATCTATTCAAAAATGCTGCGCATCCACAGCGTTGGATAACCAAAGTAAGAAATTTTAAGCTTGTAAATTCCAATGACGTCTGCCCTCGTGGCAAACCCCGTGTCAATTTTTTCGTTGGCGTCACCCTTCGTGTAGTATCGGGTCTCGCCGCCTACGTTTTTTATTTCAACAACTCGGTGAACGGTTCTTGAACCGTCTCTTGTAAATACTATAACGTCACCCTCGCGTATGAGCTGACCGTCATAGCTTTCGTATATCATCGCGTCTCCCTTATTGATCTCGCCCGTCATACTCTCCGTGGCGATAACGATCATTCCGTATCGGAAGTTGCAGGATATAAGCATAATAAATGAAATTGCCGCGCCGATGCACAATGCTACCGCCGCATAAGTGAGCCCACCTCGCCTTTGCTTCGCGCTCTTTTGCCTTTTCTCGTAAAGTATGGAGATGAAGGCTAAAAGAATAAGCGGAAGGCAGAGCTTTATTAAAGCCGTTATCGCATCGGGTATCGCAGGGATAACGGGTATAATATACGGATAAAGCGTGACGAGGAGCCTGAATACCGCTCCCGTCAGAAATCCGTATCTTTGTGAAAGATAATTAAGTAATATATTTAAGGTAATAGCGGGAAATAATACCTGAGCCGCCGCATCCATAAAAGCAGAGAAGGCTTTGATGGAGTAGACGTCGGTGAATATTATCAATTCGGATAATACGCCCGATACGTAGGCGAATATGCTGACTGCTTTACTGCTTTGCGCCAGCATAACGCCTCGTATGATCTCAGACGTGATCACTATAACAGCGATCGGAAGAGCTACTGTGAATATCGATCTTATACTGACGGGAACCGCGCTATTCTGAAATCCGAAAAACAATCCGGAAATATATAGCAACGCCAGATAAAAAAGACCGAAAACAAAAACTATTCCAAGTACCTCGCGGCTGTGTATCGAAGGAGCTCTTCTTTTCTTGAGTGCAAAGCTGAATGCGAGGCATAAGCAAATAGTCAGGGCGGCTGAGATCTCTTTTCTCATACCGCCCGGCAGGAATAACGCTCCGAGGAGGACGGCAAGCGAAAGATAAGATAATATGTATAAAAGCCTTTTATCGGGCATAGAACCTTCCTTCATCGGCAGTCCTCCTTTCTTAAGCATTATCTTTGTTGATTAGGGAGTAGGCAGGGTGTAGGTCTTTTCCTTAGCCTCATGCTCGATGATGAACTTGAAGTCGCAGTCGACCTTACCGTCTGTGGGGGGCTGAATAAGCTTGATAGTGATGGTAAAGGTCGTCTGATCGGTGTCTTCCGAAGCAGAGTATACGTCAAGCAGAGTATTAAGCGTTGCGGTGGTCTTGCCGTCTGCGCTAGACTCAAACTTAGTGGTCTCGCCTGCGTGAGTGATCGAGATCTCAAAGTTCGTGGGCTTATCGTTGCCGATGGAAAGTCCCTTGACAAGCGACTTGTAGTCCTCGGACTGATTTTCCGCGGTAAGAACAACGGTGATGTAATCGTCGCCGGTGACAAGCACCTTCTCGGGGATAGAGATGTCAACGATGGACTTATCCGTATCCCTGATCACTGCGGTAGCAGTACCCTCGGGTGTACCTGCAACGGTGGGGGTAACTGCAGGTGTTCCTACGAAAATAACAGAATAACCCGCAGCGTTCGTACCAACAGTCGCTTTACCGTTGACGGTAAGGCTTCCCGAAACAGCCGCATAACCAACGCCCATAACGAGAACTGCAAGAAGCAAGAAAGCAACGATGACTGTTCTTCTCATTTTCATGGTGTTTTTCTCCTTTGATAGAAATAGAGTAACGCCGAAAACGGTTCCTTTTTCGACGTTTGTATTTATTATAAATATAAGGTTAATAAAAGTCAATAGTTTTAAGAAAATTTCACACGGGTAAAGACTTTTTATCCGTTACGCAAAAAATAAGAGTACATTAACGCGAAAATGTATCGATATTTTTCGCACCGACCGACACGTATTGACAAGCCGTGAAAAATGTTATATAATACTTAAGGAAAAAAGAAAGGCGGAAGACGTGTATGAAGCTACTTATCGCATCGAATAATAAGCATAAGATCAAGGAAATAAAGGCTATCCTAGGAGAGAAATTCGAAGAGATTTTATCTATCGGTGAAGCGGGAATAGACCACGAAACGGTCGAGGACGGCAATACCTTTATGGAGAACGCGGAGAAGAAGGCTCGCGAAATTGCAAAGATCTCGGGCTTTGCCTCGCTTGCGGACGATAGCGGAATATGTGTTGATCATCTCGGCGGCGCTCCCGGAATATACTCTGCGCGCTTTGCGGGGGAGAGCGGCGGCCACGCGGATGACGAAGCGAATAACGATCTTCTCCTAAAGAAGCTCGAGGGCGTAAAAGACCGCGCAGCGCACTATACCTGCGCCATGGTGATAGCTTATCCCGATGGCAGGGTAGTATCAGCCGAAGGCTATATGTACGGCGAGATACTGACCGAGCGCCACGGTACGGGCGGCTTCGGCTACGATCCCATTTTCAAGCCGGAGGGCTACTCGGTCTCGGTCGGCGAAATCAGCGACGAGGAGAAGAATAAGATCTCGCACAGAAGCAAAGCTCTCGCCGCCCTGCTTGCAAAGCTTTAAATAAAGCAGACTTTGCTTCATTTATTATAAATACTATATAATATTATATGATTTAAAGCTTAAATAAAAAGAATTGAAAAAAATTCGAAAAAGGTATTTACATTTCAGAAAGTTTATGATATAATGTCAAATGGCCTGTTGCTTTGTGCCGTGTATGACCTTACTCCGTTTGGGCAATGCCCCTTGCGTGGTTTGCGTTTTTCACCCGCACTTCACACAGCTTCGGGATAAAAATATTAAGAAAGGTGAAGAAAAATGATTTCAAAGGAAACAAAGACCGCCATCATCGCTGAGTACAAGATCAACGAGAAGGACACCGGCTCGCCCGAGGTACAGATCGCTATCCTTACCGATAGAATCAATACCCTCACTGAGCACATGAAGAAGAACCCCAAGGACTTCCACTCTCAGAGAGGTCTCTCCAAGATGGTTGGACACAGAAAGCAGCTCCTCGCATACCTTATGAAGAAGGATATCGAGAGATACAGAGCTATTATCAAGAAGCTCGGCCTCAGAAAGTAATTTTTTCGGCAAGGGTTTCCCAAATCTACTTGAGCATAACGGGAACGGATTTTACTCTGTTCCCGTTTATTGCGAAAGCGGAAAAGCGCGTAAAAATGTTAAAAATGTAAATAAGAGTGGGCGAAAGTAGCAGTTAATTATGGCTCGAAGGCTGCTTCGGGATATAATTAAGTGCTATGTTCGCCACCTCAAAAATAATGGAGGAATAAAAATGGTAGAAAGAATCAAGACCTTTGATGACCACAAGGTTTTCACTTACGAGCTTGCAGGCAGACCTCTCGTTGTTGAGACGGGTAAGATCGCAGGCCTTGCAAACGGCTCGGCTCTCGTCCGCTACGGCGAGACGACCGTGCTTTGCTGCGCAACCGCATCCGCAGCGCCCAGAGAGGGAATAGATTTCCTTCCTCTTTCGGTAGACTATGATGAAAAGATGTACGCGGTAGGAAAGATCCCCGGCGGCTTCCTTAAGCGCGAGGGCAAGCCCTCCGAGAAGGCAGTCCTTGCAGGAAGAGTTATCGACCGCCCCGTGCGTCCTCTTTTCCCTAAGGACCTCAGAAACGATATATCGCTTCTTCTCACCGTTATGAGCGTTGACCCCGATTGCTCTCCCGAGATCACCGCGATGATCGGCGCATCCATCGCCCTTTCCATTTCGGACATTCCGTGGAACGGACCTATCGGCGGCGTATTTATGGGACTTGTTGACGGCAAGCTCGTCGTTAACCCCACCTACGAAGAGCGCAAGGTCTCCGATCTCGAGCTTACCGTTGCGGCATCCGCAAATAAGGTAGTTATGATCGAAGCAGGAGCAAACGAGGTTTCAGACGAGGTTATGTTCGAGGCTATTATGACCGCTCACGAGGAGATCAAGAAGCTCGTTGAGTTTATCAATGGCATCGTCAGCGAGATCGGCAAGCCTAAGTTCGAGTATCCCTCGGGCGAGCTTGATCACGATATGTTTGATAAGGTATTCGCTCACGTTGAAGAAGCTGTTATGTTTGCTCTCGATACCGACGATAAGAACGTTAGAGATGCAAGAATGCAGCCTATTATGGACGATATCGTTGCAACCTTCGAGGAGAAGTACGAGGATATCAAGGTAGTTCTCCCCGAGCTTATCTACAAGATACAGAAGAAGATTGTCCGTCGCTGGCTCCTTGTTGACAAGAAGAGAGTTGACGGCAGACGTATGGACGAAATCCGTCCCCTCGCATCTGAGGTTGGCGTAATTCCCAGAGTACACGGCTCGGGTCTTTTCACCAGAGGACAGACTCA